>NZ_JAQCWA010000049.1:0-3726 GCF_027684505.1 Butyricicoccus sp. AF18-9LB | reverse complement strand
TTAGTATATCAAAACCAGAAGCGTTTGTCAAGAACTTTTTTAAATTCTTTTTTGAAGAATCAAGCCGTTCTAAATCAAACTTTTCGGTTTTGCGCTCGTCTCTGAGAGACAGCTTTAATAGAATACCAAATTCGACAGCGAATGTCAAGCACTTTTTTATTTATTTTTGCGCCATACAATGCCTGTATTATAATAGTATACCTGCCTGTCTCCGTCGCGTGCCCTGTAAGCCGCATCTAACCTTGACATTTTCCCCAATTTAGTGTATAATTTCGCTCTTGTGGGAACTTTTTTTACAAGGAGAACGGTTTATGAAAAAAGTTGGTTCACTAATCAGACAGCTGCTGCCACGGCGTGATGTGCCGCTGCGCCAAAACACAAGGGCGCAAAAGCTGCTCCTGCTGCTACTGACACCGCTTACCGCGTTTTGGCTGATGCAGCTTGTGCTCGGCTCTCCGCCGTGGAATATGAGCGCAGGCGTGGCGCTGGCTAACTGGCTATGCCTCAGCGCACTCTACTGGATCGGCTGTGCGGTTATCGGCTATCCGGCGGTCTGCTGCGTGCTGCTGCACATTCTGGCCGGTATGTGGGGCGCTGCGAACTACTTCGTTTCTGTTTTCCGCGGCACACCTATTCTGCCGTGGGACTTTAAGGCGCTCGGTACCGCTGTGGCCGTTGCAGGCAGTTACAGCCTGTCTATGACCTGGCAAATTGCCATCTGCATTATGCTGGTTGCACTGCTTGCGTGGGCGCTGCGCCCTTATTATAAGATGGGGCATTTTCGGCCGCGCAAAGGCGATCTGCTGCGCCGCGGTTCCGTGTTGATTGCTGGTCTGCTGTGTCTCATCCCGATCGCCCACCCGCAAATGCTGGGCATGTTCGGCGTAGAGACCGACGTGTGGGATCAGCTCGGTGCCTACCAGACCGGCGGTGCCGCTGCAGAATTTCTGCGAAACACCGAATTTATGGAAGTGGAAAAACCGGATGATACCACGCCGGAACGCGTCAACGCTATTGTAAATGGTGCAGAGGATGACCCGACACCGAATGTCGGCGTTGATCACCCGAATATTGTTGCTATTATGAATGAGTCATGGGCGGACTTTGAGGACTTCGGCAATCTGACACTCACGGAAAGCCCAATGAATTACATCAACAGCGTGTCGAACGCGATCCACGGCCACGCCTACACCTCGGTATTCGGCGCGGGCACAAGCACGAGCGAGTTCGAGTTTCTGACCGGTAATTCGATGAACTTCCTACCATCGGGCAGTATCCCGTATCAGCAGTACATCCTCGGTCCGACGGATTCACTGGCTACGCTGCTCAAGGGCTACGGCTACGAGACGCGTGCGTTTCATCCGGGTGAGCGAACCTCGTGGCAGCGTAATATCGCGTATCCGCGTCTGGGCTTCGACTCATTCAAGTGCGGCGAGGACATGGACGTACCGCAGACCGAGGAGCACGGCTACGTCAGCGACGATTCCGACTTCGAGCAGATTATTTGGGAGTTTGAGCATAAGGACGAAAGCACACCGCTGTTTCTGTTCAATGTGACGATTCAGAACCACGGCAGCTACACGGTTGAGGATTACCCCGCCGAGGTGCAGGTCGCCGATGAGCCGGGCGTGTACCCCAAGGCAGAGCAGTATTTGACGCTCGCCAATAAGACCGATGAGGCCTTCAAAAAGCTGATCGACTACTTCTCGGCACAGACTGAGCCGACCATTCTCGTTATGTTCGGCGATCATCAGCCGTCTGTCGAGCAGGAATTTCTCGATAAGGCGTACGGCGTCACTCAGGACGAAATGACCATGGCGCAGTACATGGATAAGTTTAAGGTGCCGTTCATCATCTGGGCCAATTACCCGCTGACCGGCGATTCGACAAAGATCACCAGCCTGAACTTTCTCGCGCAGTATGTGCTGCGCAACGCAGGCATTGAAACCAGCGTCTACGGCAAATACCTGTGGAATCTGCAGAAAACCATTCTGGCGATGACCTTTGCCGGCTATTTCGATAGTGAAGGCAACGCATACAGCCATCTGGATACCACAAAATTTACCCCGCTGATTGAAGATTACGAGCGCGTACAATATAACAACCTGTTTGGCGGCGACGAACGCCAGGCAGAACTGTTTGCCTCTCCGGCAAGTACAACTTCAAGCGATGCCGCAAACGCAACCAGTGGCAATTAAACAGAAGCGACTGCTATTGAACAGCACCCCATTTGTTAGACAGTATGATACACTATCTAACAGATGGGGTGATTTATTATGTCAAGAGGAAAACCGAACAAACGATACACGCCGGAATTTAAGAAGCTGGTCGTGGAAACCATGATGGAAGAAAGGTTGAGTTACTGCGAAACAGCGAGACGATTTGAAGTAAGCAGTGCCACTCAGGTCAGAAACGGGGAGCATATTTATCTATCAGAAGGATCAGAGGCATTGGCCATCGAACGACGCCAGCACAAAACGCTGGTAGTTCAGAAGCTAAGGCAAAAATATTCTCTCAATCTTCTGCTTTCAATCGCTCAACTGCCCTGTGCAACGTTCTATTATCACTTGAAACCAATGCAGAAAACAGACAAATATACATCCGTTAAGGAAGAAATCACAACTATTTTCCACGAAAACAAGGGCAGATACGGCTACCGGTGGATTACGACAGTGCTTTCCTTGTGAATCATAAAACCGTTCGGAGACTTATGAAGGCGTTAGGGCTGATTTGCCGCGTCCGAATGAAGAAATACCGTTCTTACAAGGGAAATGTGGGTAAAATTGCACCAAATCTGTTAAATCGAGATTTTCATGCAGACAAGCCCAATCAGAAGTGGGTCACGGATGTGACGGAGTTTAGCCTGTTCGGAGAAAAACTCTATCTGTCCCCAATTCTCGATCTGCACAGCAGCGATCTGGTCAGCTACACGATTTCAGACCGTCCGGTACTGCGCATGGTAATGACTATGTTGGACAAGGCGTTTGCAAAGATTCCTGATGGTACAGATCTCATTCTCCATTCTGACCAGGGTTGGCAGTATCAGCACAAGCAGTACCAGCGCATGCTCCGGGAGAAGGGCATCCGGCAAAGCATGAACCGTAAAGGAAACTGTCTGGATAATGCTGTGATTGAAAACTTCTTTGGAATACTCAAAAGCGAGCTGCTCTATCTGCAGGAATTTCAATCCATGGAACACTTCAAGCAGGAGCTCATTGAGTATCTGGACTACTACAACAATCGCAGGATTAAGGCAAAACTAAAGGGCCTGCCGCCTGCAATTCACAGACAACAGGCCCTTTCGGCTGCTTGAACAATTTTTACTTCGAAATATTGTCTAACTTTTGGGGGTCACTTCATATGCAGTCGCTTTTTATTATCTAAAATCCATCTAAGTCCAAGTATGTGCTTTACCTGATAGGCCCCAGCCACCAGCACCCGTAAACAATTCGCGCGACACGGGTATGTTGCGCCTGCGTAGACTTAACCGCATGTATAGCAGCAAAGAATCTGACACTGCGAATAGGTCGAGAAATGGGAGCACACTGTGCTCCCCTACAGTAGAAAAGATCCTCTGCCGTTCCCCTTTTCGGAGCGATCGCTGGTTTCTGGTCTGCGCCAAACTAAGAAGTAAAGGAAAATGGGAGCTAAGAGGGTAGAAACCGTAGGTGTCTACCCTCAAAAGAAAAAGCAGCAACTTTCGTTGCTGCTTTAGATGTAGGCGTT
>NZ_JAQCWA010000048.1:2724-5301 GCF_027684505.1 Butyricicoccus sp. AF18-9LB | reverse complement strand
TTTACACCCTCAAAACTGAACAATCCTACTCGCAAGCTATTTCTTCGAGGTTACCTAACATTTAAGGTCAAGCCCTCGGCCTATTAGTATCAGTCCGCTCCATACATTACTGCACTTCCACTCCTGACCTATCAACCTTGTAGTCTACAAGGGGCCTTACTCCCGAAGGATGGGAACACTTATCTCGAGGGGAGTTTCACGCTTAGATGCCTTCAGCGTTTATCTCGTCCGTACTTAGCTACCCAGCTATGCCCTTGGCAGAACAACTGGTGCACCAGCGGTACGTCCATCCCGGTCCTCTCGTACTAAGGACAGCTCCTCTCAATATTCCTGCGCCCGCAACAGATAGGGACCGAACTGTCTCACGACGTTCTGAACCCAGCTCGCGTACCGCTTTAATTGGCGAACAGCCAAACCCTTGGGACCGAATTCAGCCCCAGGATGCGATGAGCCGACATCGAGGTGCCAAACCTCCCCGTCGATGTGGACTCTTGGGGGAGATCAGCCTGTTATCCCCAGGGTAGCTTTTATCCGTTGAGCGACGGCATTTCCATTCACATACCGCCGGATCACTAACTCCAACTTTCGTTACTGCTCGAACCGTCATTCTCGCAGTTAGGCTCGTTTATGCGTTTACACTCAGTGCACGATTTCCATCCGTGCTGAACGAACCTTTGAGCGCCTCCGTTACTCTTTTGGAGGCGACCGCCCCAGTCAAACTGCCCACCTGACAGTGTCCCCCGACCAGATTCATGGTCGCAGGTTAGAATCCCAATATCCCAAGAGTGGTATCCCAAGGTTGGCTCCATCTTCCTAGCCTCCCACCTATCCTGTACATGGAATACCGAGATCCAATATCAAGCTACAGTGAAGCTCCATGGGGTCTTTCCGTCTAGTTGCGGGAAACCGGCATCTTCACCGGTACTACAATTTCGCCGGGCGGGCTGTTGAGACAGTGCCCAAATCGTTACGCCATTCGTGCGGGTCAGAACTTACCTGACAAGGAATTTCGCTACCTTAGGACCGTTATAGTTACGGCCGCCGTTTACTGGGGCTTAAGTTCGCACCTTCGCATTGCTGCTAAGCACTCCCCTTAACCTTCCAGCACCGGGCAGGCGTCACCCCCTATACGTCATCTTTCGATTTAGCAGAGAGCTGTGTTTTTGCTAAACAGTCGCTTGGGCCTTTTCACTGCGGCCTGCTCTCGCAGGCGCCCCTTATCCCGAAGTTACGGGGCCAATTTGCCGAGTTCCTTAACAACCCTTCTCCCGTTGGCCTTAGAATACTCATCCCATCTACCTGTGTCGGTTTGCGGTACGGGCACCTTAGTATACACCAGAGCTTTTCTCGTCTCTCACGCCGTCTACTTCCCTACTAAATTTCGGTCCCTTACGCCCGGGGCAACCATCGCCCGGGATAACCTTAAAGAAAGCGTCCCTCTAGCTTAAATGTTCGGTGGTTACGGAATTTCTACCGTATGTGCATCGCCTACGCCTTTCGGCCTGAGCTTAGCTCCCGACTAACCTTGGGCGGACGAACCTTCCCCAAGAAACCTTAGATTTTCGGCCATTATGATTCTCACATAATTCTCGCTACTTATTCCGGCATTCTCACTCGTATGCAGTCCACCAGTGCTTCCGCTCTGACTTCACCCCGCATACGACGCTCCCCTACCCAATGCATTACTGCAATGCCTAAGCTTCGGTTGAACACTTAGCCCCGTTACATTTTCTGCGCAAAACCACTCGACCAGTGAGCTATTACGCACTCTTTGAATGAGTGGCTGCTTCTAAGCCAACATCCTGGTTGTCTTCGCAGTTTCACATCATTTTCCACTTAGTGTTCATTTGGGACCTTAGCTGTAGATCTGGGCTGTTTCCCTTTTGACTATGAGACTTATCTCACACAGTCTGACTGCTATTCATCAATTATCCGGCATTCAGAGTTTGATAGGCTTTGGTAACCTCGCGGCCCCTAGACCATTCAGTGCTTTACCTCCGGTAATCTAAAATAACGCTAGCCCTAAAGCTATTTCGGGGAGAACCAGCTATCTCCGAGTTCGATTGGAATTTCTCCGCTATCCACAAGTCATCCCCGGCTTTTTCAACAGACGTGGGTGCGGCCCTCCACGGTGTCTTACCACCGCTTCAGCCTGCTCATGGATAGGTCACCCGGTTTCGGGTCTAATACCTGCAACTTCATACGCCCTTTTCAGACTCGCTCTCGCTGCGGCTCCGGAACTCCAGTTCCTTAACCTCGCTGCAAATATTAACTCGCCGGACCGTTCTACAAAAAGTACCCGATCATCCATTAACGGACTCTCGGTGCTTGTAGGCACAAGGTTTCAGGTTCTTTTTCACTCCCCTCCCGGGGTACTTTTCACCTTTCCCTCACGGTACTGCTCCACTATCGGTCACTGAGTAGTATTTAGGCTTGGAGGATGGTCCCCCCATCTTCCCAGCGGGTTTCACGTGTCCGCTGGTACTCTGGATACTGTTAGCGCTCGATTCTTTTCACTTACGGGGCTATCACCCTATATTGCTGCTCTTCCCAAAGCATTCAGTTAAGAATCAAAGC
>NZ_JAQCWA010000048.1:1728-1954 GCF_027684505.1 Butyricicoccus sp. AF18-9LB | reverse complement strand
TGTTGCTTTTGCTTTCGTATTGTTCAGTTTTCAAGGTGCAAAATTGCTACGCAATTTTGCCAACAAAACTACGTTTTGTTTGTGCAAATAGCGCGGCTCATAAGAACTTCCGACCTTTTATAGCTTATGCAAAATTTTATTTCATAAAATTTTGCAAGCTCGGTCGTTGCTCTTATTGGTGGGCTTGAGAGGACTCGAACCTCCGACCTCACGCTTATCAGGCGTG
>NZ_JAQCWA010000047.1:0-6319 GCF_027684505.1 Butyricicoccus sp. AF18-9LB | reverse complement strand
TTTACTTCAAAATATTGTCTAACTTTTTGGGGTCACTTCAAGAGGGCAGGCGGCTTTTCGGACTTTTCCTTGCACTCCACTTTTTTAATTGTGACAGCTGCACCCTGACAGGCTTCTTTCAGCTGCTCTGCGCTTGCTCGGTCACTCATGCGCTCCCCGGATACGGTAAGACCGGGCAGCTCCAGCGCCACGGTATAAAAGGGAACCGGCTTAAAGGTGTCGATCTCAGCCTCTCGCTGGACAATGAGCGCCAGCGTTGGAGACATCACGCGCCCGATGCTGAGGGTGCGGTGGTACAGCACGGAAAAAAGCCTTGTGGCATTGATCCCTACCAGCCAGTCGGCCTTGGCACGGCAGAGAGCAGCATCCCGAAGTCCATCATAATCTACACCTGGGCGCAGGTTTGCAAAGCCCTCCCTTATGGCGGAGTCCTCCATCGAAGAAATCCAGAGCCTTTTCATCGGCTTTTGGCAGCCTGCCAGCTCATAGACGCTGCGGAAGATCAGCTCACCCTCGCGTCCGGCATCACAGGCATTTACCACTTCCATCACATCCGGGGCGTTCATCAGCTTTTTGAGAATATCAAACTGCTTTTTCTTATCCTTTCCCACCACCATTTGCCAATGCTCCGGCAGAATAGGCAGGTCATCATATCGCCACTTGGCGTACTTGGGGTCATAGCTGTCTGCATCCGCAAGACCGGCCAGATGACCCACGCACCAGCTGACACGCCAGCCGCTGCCTTCCAGATACCCGTCCTTACGAGCAGTCGCGCCGATCACGGCGGCCAGACTTTGTGCAACCGATGGTTTTTCAGCGATTACCAGTTTATATCTCATCATCTTCAGCCTCCCATTCTTCCCGCACAGGCGTGTGCAGTTTTTTCTCTATGCTGTTTTCCTCATCCAGTAGCAGGTTATAACCAAACCGGTAGTCATAGCGGTAAAGTTTCCCCAGCAGGTCATTGATGATGATACGGCAAGCCAAAATGACACGGGGTTTATCCACCTGCATCAGCTGGTAGCGTTGATAATTGCTGTAATATTCTTCGTGACGGCGGGTATTGCAGGCGGCATCTTCAAGTAAACTATCTACTGCATCCTGACAACCATCTTCTTTTTCCCCTTCCATGCAGTTCAGAAGTTCCATCATCAAAGGAAAGCTCTGTTCATCCATAGGAGCTTCTGCTGCAAGAAAACCGATCAAAGCGGATAAGAGCAGACGAGCCGCCGTCTGTTCTTGTTCCGTCAGCACGGCCATTGTTTTCTCCGCATTTGGCAGGATCTTTTCTTCCACAAAATCTGCCGCATCGTCGGAACAAAGCTGACGGATAGAATCTATGGACAATGAAACTGTCACGGTATCTAAGGAGAAATCAAAGGGGTCATCTTGCTTTGGCTTTCTCCGAAGTTTGTTTAACATGGTAGAAAGAATGTCGCCGCCAAAATACACAGCAATTACCAGCAGGTCAAAAACAGCAATCAGCTTGATAAATATAATCAGAACACTCATTTTTTTCGTTTCCTTTCTTTGAGCCAGCGTTCCATCTCACGATGGCAGATACCTACGCAGGGACTTCCATAATTCCCGCAACCATAGCAGGGGTGGCTGTGGGGTAAAGAAGGAGGACGGGAAGTTTCCTTCCCGCCCTCCGGCCTGCGTGTCATCATTCGTTCATAGGGACTGTCTGTGAAACGGGTCATTTCACACTGTCCTCATCATCTTCTGTGCTGCCCCCATCAGCGTCCGGTTCGTCCGACTCCTCATCCTCGGTTTCCCATTCCTCGGAATCTTCCTCGCCATAATCATAATCGTCCAGACTGTCATTGCCCTTGGTCTTAGGCTTGTTCTTAACAAGCTTCAAATAGGCAAATACGCCACCGCCGCCCAGCAGAGCCAGCAAAAGGACTATCGCAGCCGGGTTCAGTCCGGCAGGCTTCTCTTTTTCCGGCTCCGATGTTTCTGCCGGAGGTTCCGGTGCTTTGCCCGTACATTTACTCTTATCAGTTGCGCAGACCGGGCAGGCCGTATTGACTGCCCCTGCTTCACATTTTGTTGAACAGCTACACACAGCAGCCGGCTCCTCTTTGACATTTTCATCTTCCATCAGTGCCATCAAATCCGCTTCATCCACCTGGTTCAGAAAGTGAACAGCAGTCTTTTTATCCTCATTCGCCCTGTCAATCAGGATGTAAAAGTAATTTCCAGCTTTGGTCGTAACAGTAATAAGCTGCTTATTGCCTCCAAAATCATCCACCAGTGCCGCATTCCCCTCCGGTGTAAGTGCCGGTGCTGGTTCTGTTTCTTCCACAATCACGTTGCTATCATTGGTAGAATCCTCTGCCGATGCCGCCGGAGCCTGTTCTGACCCCTGTGCAAAAGCAGGGATCGTAAAGCCAAATGCCACAACCATTGTCAGGCAAAGGGCGGAAAGTGTTCGGAGCAATCGTTTATTCCTCATAGCTGTTTTCCTCCTGTTCGTTATTGTCATCAGCCAAACTGCCGGGAACTGTGCCACCGGACAGCATGGCGCTCAACTGGGTCGGGGTCATACGCAGGGCGCGCACCATCTGGACGATCTCCAGATTTTCTGCCTCGGTTTTCTGTGCTTCCAGCGCCTTGAGCTTTTCCTGATACTCTGCGATCTTCTCACGGACCTTTGTAATCTCCTGGTCAATGCGCTCAATTTTGTTCTTTGCCATCGTCTATCACTCCTTCTTAAAAATCTCTGTTACCAGTTCATCAGGCCATAGCCCTTAATGCTTTGATAATTCAGGTCATAACTTTTGATCTTGCAGGCATCGCCGGAATTTCCCTCCACGGTATAAACACGGCTGCCATCCGTACCGATCACGATACCCACATGGTCTGCTGTCCCATCCAAATCCCAGTCAAAGAAAATTGCATCTCCGGGAGCCAGATTGTTATAGCCTCTTGCACCCCATTGTCCATGAGACTGGAACCACGGAACGCCCTGCCACTCACAGCCTGCAAAGCGCGGTTCACTTTTTCCTGCCTGGTTATAGCACCAGGATACGAAGCAGGCGCACCATTCCACACGGGAGTCAAAGCCGTACCAGCTCCAGTAGGGATAACCGCCCACATTGCCCACCTGACGCTTGGCCAGTTCCACCAGCTGAGGATTGCCGGGGCGGGTACCGTTAATGAACTGCACACCGGACAGATCTTCCGAACCGCTGGTATCAGGGGAGCCGCCGCCAAACAACAGCGGCTTATTGCCCATGGTCTGCCGGTAAACCTGATACATTTTCATCTGCTCCGGGGTCAGAAGTTCCGACGCCACAGCGGAAATGGGCTTGCTGGCGAGTTTCACATTCAAAATGTAATACTCATAGGGAACTTCTTCTGAGGTGGTCTCGCCGGTCTCCGGGTCGGTTGAGGTCTCCGTGCGGTAGCGAATCTCCACTTCCTCAGTAAGCGTCAGCTGATACTGTGCTGCAAACACACGCGCCAGCTCTGCCTGAACGCTCTGCCGGGTGTAGCCTTGCAAGACGGCAGAGAGAAATGCTGCCAGCTCATGAGGGTCATGGCCGATCATACCAAGGTCATAGCGATACTCGTCATACCCTGGGTGACTGCTTTCAATGTTGTCGATTTCCTCCTGCAACTGGGCTTCTCTGGCTGCATAATCTGCCTCCACCGCCAGCATTTCCGGGTCATCCGACGGATAGGTGGTGCCGGAGAGAACGGAACCGATGCTCTGCGCCATCATGGAGCAGGAGGACATGGTATTCATCAGCATACAGGTAATGAGGAACAAAACCCCTGCCATCAGGAAACCCTTCTTGTGGCGCATGACGAATGCCCCTGCCTGCTGTACCTTTTCTTTTACCGTCCTTGCGGCTTTTCCGGTTTTGGATGCAGCCTGGGCGGTATTTCCGGCAGTCTGACCGGCGTGTTTGGCGGCGGCATACTGCTTTTTGATGGCCTGCTTTTGCTGCCAGCGGGAAAGCGGATTGCTGGCAAACTGAGGATTTTCCCGCAAAGATTTCTGGTACAGAACATTTACATTTGTCTTTTCCAGTTGGCGCTCTGCCTGTGCTGCTTTGCGGTACGGCTTCAGCTTGTGGCTGCGATAGCCCTCCCGCACCAGATAAGCGCCGGTCTCCACCGCTTCCTCGGACTTGTGGGCGCTTTCCACGCCCACATTGTCCTGTTCTGTTTCCCGGATCTCTTTGTGGAGCTTGCCCGCAACCAGATGGACGGGAGCTTCCTTGACCCCTTGAGAAAGTTTGGAGGGTGGCTTTTTCTTGTCCTCAAAGGTCAGCTTCGAGGTCTTTTTTCCGGTATCCGGGTCGATGACCGTCTGCCTGACCTTTTTCTTTGGGATATTGGCCTGCGCCTTATCTGCTCTGGCCGCAGCTTTCTCCGCTTTACGGATCGGCTTTTCCAGTGCAGGATCAGACCGTTCCTCATCAGTAAAGCGCAGGCGCGGCTCTTTATTCAAACCATTCTCCCAGCATGAGGGAGGACATCATGTAGTGCAGCTCTGCATAAATGGCCATTCCCACCGGATCGTTGAACATACAGCCGGACAGGTAGGCATAAAACTGTGCCACCACATCGGACAGGATTTTCGCTTCGGTTCCTTCCAGAACCAGACCACCCATACCTTCCTTGGCACGGATGGTGCTCCAGACCTCTGCCAGACGGAGCAGCCCCACCTGACCGGTCTCATTCAGTTCGGCTGCCTGATCTGCCGCCGTGCGGCACTCACTTACCGCATCAGCCATGACCGTAAGCAGCTGGCTACGCTGAGCATTTACCGCTCTGTCAAAAAACATCAGCGGATTTTTATTAAAAATGTTGGGGTTCATCATCATTCATCCTCCTTTTTCAATTCTTGAGGTTTGGTGGTCATAATGCGGTAAAGCTCGGTATTCTTCGGGAAGTGATCCACGAAAGGCAGGATTGTAGAGCCATAAAACAGCAGGCCCTCGCCCTCACCGGAGTGGGTCACATAAGATAATTGGTGTGTGGAAATACCCAACTGCTTGGCGAGGATCTGACGGTCTCCGCCTGCCTGGTTGAGCATATACACGAAGTCGGAATTTTCAAAGATATTTTCCACCTCGCGGCTGCTCAAAAGGTCTTTGACATTCTGGGTGATACCTGTCGGAATACCGCCCCATTTTCTGAATCGCTTCCAGATTTCCACCGTATAGGCGGCGGTCTGCTCCTCCTTCAAAAGCAGGTGCATCTCGTCGATGTAGTAACGGGTGGACTTGTGGGCGGCACGGTTGATGGTAACGCGGTTCCATACCTGATCCTGAACCACCAGCATACCGATTTTTTTAAGCTGCTTGCCCAGTTCCTTGATGTCATAGCAGACAATCCGGTTATCAATGTCCACATTGCTCTGATGATTGAACACATTCAAAGAACCCGTTACATAGATTTCCAATGCCGTTGCAATGTACTGAGCTTCTTTTTCTTCCTGCTCCCGCAACAGGTTATAAAGGTCCTCCAAAATCGGCATATTCTCCGGCTTTGGGTCATTGAGATATTCGTTGTAAACCAACCGTACACAACGGTCAATAATGGTTTTCTGCACCGGCTGCAAGCCCTCCTTACCGCCCACGATCAGCTCACACAAGCTGAGGATAAAGTCAGACTTGAGTGACAGCGGGCTTTCATCATCCGAATAGTCCAGATTCAGATCCATCGGATTGATATAGTTGGTTGAAGTAGGTGAGATCTTGATGACCTGCCCATGCAGACGCTCAACAAGAGGTGCGTACTCCGCTTCCGGATCACAGATAATGACATCATCACTGGTAAGCAAAAAGCAGTTGGCAATTTCTCGTTTTGCGCTGAAGGACTTACCGGAACCCGGCGTACCCAGAATCAGGCCGTTGGGGTTTTTCAGCAGCTTTCTGTCCACCATGATGAGGTTGTTGGACAGAGCATTGATGCCGTAGTACAGAGCTTCTTTCCCGTTCTGGAACAGTTCCTGCGTAGTAAAGGGCACAAAGATAGCTGTGGAACTGGTGGTCAGTCCTCGCTGAATCTCAATCTGATTGAGACCCAGAGGCAGACAGCTCATCAGCCCTTCTTCCTGTTGGAAGTCCAGCCTGGTCAGCTGACAGTTATACTTCTGGGCAATAGAGCCTGCCTGAAAGATGTTGTTGCCAAGCTGACGGGGATTGTCCGCTGTGTTCAGCACCAGAAAGGTCAAAAGGAACATTCTCTCGTTGCGGCTCTGCAAATCCTGCAAGAGTTTTTTCGCTTCACTGCCGTAGGTAGCAAGGTCAGATGGAAATAGCGATAGGTAAGCCTTTGAAGTTATCTCCAGCTT
>NZ_JAQCWA010000046.1:0-8042 GCF_027684505.1 Butyricicoccus sp. AF18-9LB | reverse complement strand
TTTTACCTTTTCCCGACAAAAAAATCGGTCGCTTTTCGACCGTATTTGCTTGTCCATATTTTACAGTAACGGCACGAGGGTGTCAATCCCTCGTGCCGTGTTTCTCTTTAATTTCTTGGAGCTGCACTCGGATACTCTTTTTTCTCTCTACTACTGCTTTAGGTTGTGCCTTTAATGTCCTATTGCACGCCTGTACCGTTGCACCTAACGCGGTCACAGCATTTATTATCCGCTGCCACCGCTCCCACGTTAACCCTTTTACTCGTCCAAAAAACGATTTCTTCGTTTGAATATCTTGAGTTTCCTCAGTTACTCCCATACATTTCTCCATAAGAGTGTTTACTACGCCTATTAGCAGTTTCTTTTGTTTCTGTAACCTCTCTGTTTCTTTCTTAAAGTTCGAGATCATCTCTCCGGTGTCGGCGCATACTTGCTTCAGCTGCTCGTTTTGCTTCTTTAGCTCTGCGTTCTCTTTCTGTATCTCCTGCACTTCGTCGGCTTCGTTCAGCTGCGCGTTCTTGTCTGCCAGCTTCTGCATTTCCGACTTGAGCAGCGATATTTGCGATGAAAGCTCCGATATTGTCTGCTTCTGCTGTCCGATTGTCTGTCTTTGCTCCTCGATCAGCTGCGAGCTGCTCTCTTGCACGCTGCGCTGTTTGCTGACTTCGTGCATTGCCCTCAAACTCATGTTCCAAGCTCTCCTTTCCAAAGTCCATGTTATAATACTTCTCCAGCTTGTTATTGCGGATTTTGCACTGCTTTTCGCCCTGCTCTTGCCGTTTTAAGTCTGTAAAGGTAATATATTTGTGGCTGTCCTGCCAGTCTACGCCGTATCCTCGCTCATTCATACGCTGCACAAAGTCTGTACGGCTGGTGGCCTGTTCTCGGCAGTCCAATATCGCCAGCGCAATATCTTGCACATAGCTCTTTACCTCGCCCTGCTCGGCTTTTTTGAGCAACTGATAGGTATCCTTGCTGAACGCTGCCGTTTCCTCTCGCTCCTGTCCGTCAAAGGTCTTTCCCTTTTCGGTAATATGCAGCCCATATTTCGCGCAAAGCTGGTCCGAATAATCTTTCATGGCCTGCAGCTCTGCCTTGCTCTGCTGGAGCTTGTGGCCGTCTACATAGCTCACGCTGTTCACCACAAAGTGCGTGTGGATATGCTCCTTGTCCTCATGGGTAGCAATCAACACCTCAAAGTCCTGCCACTCCGGTCGTGAGGCTGCCAGCTGGCACGCGATCTGGTGCGCCTGTGCCGGATCTATCTTCTCGCCTGGTGCAAAGCTCTGAACAAAATGCTTGTAGGTTCGCCCTCCGCCCTTATCCCACAATAATTTCGTAACTCTCATTTCATCTTTAACTGTATCAGGAACGCAATTCAAGCCACTCAGCAACTTTTGTTCAGTTTTTTCCTCTTGCATTACATAATCGAGGACTGTGTTTATCCCAGCTTTTGAAGATACTGCCTTAATGACTGCCATACCATTTTCACCTCATCTAATACCGTCGGCAATTCTTTTTTGTAATCAATATAGCCGCGCTCATTAAGTCTTTGGGCGATTTGGTTGAGGTTCGTGCCCTGCCGTTTCAGCTCCGGCACGATCTCTTTGATACCGTCCGTATTTACAATCTCCTTACCCAGCACGCAGGACAAAATGTACCGCTGCTGGTTCATGCCGCTTTCAGAAATTTTCTGTTGCAGCAGCTCCCATTCCTCCTCACTAACTCGGAACGAGAGCTGCTTCGGTCTACTCTTATTTGCCATGACCGCCGTTATTCTCCCTTAAATTTTCTCAGTGCCTCTACATAATCTCGGATTGCTTCTACTTCTTCGGCCATACTCAACTTGCTCGGCTTCCAATCGTCCAGCCAATACTGCAATTCATCTTCAAAATCGAACGTGTCACCTGGCTCCATTTCGTATTCTTCACGCTGCTCCTCAAACTCCTCTGGGTGCGATTTGTATTCTTCGTTCTCCTCATAGAGTTCGATAAAATTTTCGAGGTCTGCGTTCTGCTCCAGCAAATGCCACAGCAGCGTTCTCTTATCATCACGCTCAAAACCGCAGCGGTTGAACCAGTCCTCGGCAAGATAGCGTTCGTCCGAACCATTGGTGAAAGTGCCATCAACCAGATCACCGATGAAGCTCTCCAACAACTCAGAAACCGTCATGCCGTGGCTGGCTGCTTTTTGCAAAATGCGGTCGCAATCAGCATCGGACAATTTCAAAACGAGTGTCCGCTCTTTGACGGTTTCGATTTCTTTTTTCCGATCTTCGTACAACATGGGAAACCTCTCTTTCTTTCGTTCGCGGCGTTCTCCAAGCAGGGGATTGAAGGGGGTGCAGCCCCCTCACAAGCTCTAAAGTGGTAACACTTTAGGTAGCTTGCAATATATCTCCCACACCCTAATTATACATAGCTGGCATATCGTTGTCAAGTGTGGGAGATGGGCTTGCGGTAGCAAGCCCCAGTACGGCAGATTGCCCTCCTGCCTACTGCAGCACATGGAGAAAAACGAGCGTCAAGGGCTTGCTTTTTTCGCCCCGTTCGAGCCGTCTACGCAGCAGATCGGCGTGCAACGGGGCGAAAAAAGTGGTTCGCATGAACCACCCTTGACGCTCGCTTTTCGGAATATATGATGTTGGCAAGAGAACAATCGCTACACTCATTCCATTAACTGATATGAACACATCCAACGCTCGACTTCCAATTAAGCGATAAATTAAGCTTGCGATAACGCCGACCAAAACCACACCGCAAGCAAAAATCACAAGACCAGCCCGAAGTATTACTCCGACTGTACTTCAGTTATTATATCCGATTACATCATATCAAATAATCTAAGCATTATAACGATTTATCTGTTTACACTTTGTATAAATAAGCATTTCACATCTCGTTTTTATTGGTTAGTTCATACAAATAACTGATAAAAAATCTGTTATTATTTCTCTTGAAAATTTGGAACATCTATATTATAGTTAGCTTATGCTAATCACCATTTTCACCCTCTATAGAAAGGAGCATTTTCATGAAAAAATTGTCTCATCTTTTCTCCGCATTTTTGTGTCTAACCATTATCCTATCATCTGCAGTTGTAACGGCAGGCGCTGTTGATACCGCAGAAGAAGTGGAAGGATTTACGCCAACCAGCACCTCAACCTACGGAGATCTTTATCGCTATTTTGAGCCTGAAGAATTTTATTCCCTGCCGAAAGATGTTCAAGAAGCATATAATAATATGCCGCTCGAACCCACTTCAAACACTAATGATGTTTCCACTACTGCCGTGGAAGAATGCCTTTGGTACTTCCAGTTGGCACCTGATGTTACCAAAAACTCTGTTAAATTTGCTGCTACCATTCTCACTCCGAGAATTGTTTTGCCCTATGCCGGCGTCACTGTAAACCTCTACGATGTATCCGCCGGAAAGTACATTAAGTTCTTCTCCGATTCCGACTCCGGTGAATGGGGTTTTTTATTCGAAGATGAATTTACTGGATTAAAAAGCCATCATAAGTACAAACTCTCTGCAGGTGCAGCTATAACTCTACCAACAGGATATTTTGGCGAAACAACAAAAACCCTGATGACTGATGTCAAAACCAAATAAGTATAAAGATATACCATGAGGACGTTCTTGAACGTCCTCATGGTATATCCTATATTTTAAGTGGTTATCATTTTGTTGAGGTAATAAAAATGAACACTATAAAGAGCATAACTATACTTCGTATCGGCTTAATCTGCTTTTATATTTATTTCGCATCACAACCTATCGCTATATCTCAAACAGATTTATCTCTTCCCACTAACACTATTATAGCATTCATACTTTTTTGCGTGGTATTATTAACTCACTTTCCTTACACATATATCACTAATCAACTGCAGCAAAACGGCATTCCCTCTTTTAGCCACACTCCCTATTCTGCAAGTAATAAACTTATACATCCATTTCTGATCATTTTTACTTTAATCCTATTTGTCGAACACAATATTATATCAGGTTGGAGAATATGCGTTATTATAGCATCCATAATCATCCTGATCTTAGAACAATTCACTATAAAAAACGTTCTTACCACATGGATAGATAAAATCGCACATTATATTCAGATTACTGGTGTTATTCTGATCTATTTATATATTATTCTACTTTCGTCTATTAATACAATATCTTACATTATATTGAATTTTTTCTATGATAATGTTGTCTACGATGCTGCTACAATTTATTCTATCGGGGAAAAAGTCACCTTCCCGTTTGCAACTATACTTATTAACATTATAATGGTTGCTACGGTCTTCTCCTGCATTAATAGCATACATAAAAACTTATTTACTACCACAAAATAAATCCTTAAATAATAGTCTCCATTTCCCTCAAAAGCATACATCACTCAGGTCTGTGGCATTTCAATGCACAGCCTTTATCTCCGAAAGAACCTACTGAACCATCGTCGATTGTTCGGCGCAGTCTGCTCATCCGGCACGCTGGCAGCTGCACGATCTTCCCCATCGGAAAGCTGCTGCTGGATTGTCCCAGCGTGGAGGGCCTGCGCCGCACGCGCGGTTTCCTGCGCTGCCAGCAATGCAGTGCTGCACTCAGCCAACCTTGCGTTTAACTCTCTGATCTGCTGATCTTTCACTGACAGCTGTTCTTGCAGCGTATCAACAGTAGTCTGTAAAACGCAAACTAAATCGCAAACTTCATGGTTTTCGGTTTGCGATTGGTTGGCGTTTTCGGTTTGCAATTTGGTTTGCGATTGCTCATCGCTAACCGCATTTTCAGCCATGCTATCTCGCTGTCTATTTTTCCGAAAAGCCATTTTTATTAACTTTTCTTGTTGGTTTTCGATCGCAAACTGGTTTCCGTTTTTTCGCAAACTTGATCGCAAACCAAGGTTTGCGATTTGCTTACTTACAGCAGTCTTTGATACGCCCAATTCGTCCGCGATTTCCTTGATCGTTTTGGCCATCCGGCACACTCCCCTTAAAACAGGTCGCTATGCGAACCGGTTCTAATCAGCTTCAATATCAGAGCGCCGCGCTCAATCTTATACACCAGTAGCCAATCCGGCTGAATGTGACACTCTCTCATGTCCTTGTAATTTCTCGAATTGGTCAGCGCATGGTCTCGGTACGCAGACGGCAACGGCTTCTCCTCACACAGCAATTCCACGACAGCACTCAGCTTTTGCGGATCGCAGCCACGCTTCACCGCCAGCTTATAGTCTTTCTTGAATTGTCCCGTAAACTCCGGTTTAAGCATTAAGGGCCTCCATCATGTCTGCCACGCTGTCAAACGGGCCGTGCATATCTTCATCATTCTCCGCTGCTTTCATCGCTGCATAAGTGGTTTCGTTCGGCTCGTCCAGACGAACTTCAAACGGCAATCCATGATAGCGCAGTGCCTGACGGTAAAAAATGCCCGTAGCGGTGCTCAAATCCATGCCCAACGACTGAAACAAATCTGCCGCCTGCTTCTTCAGCTCCGGTTCAATACGAAGCGTCATATTACCCTTAGTTGCCATATAAAAGCACTCCCCTCAAAGCATATTACTGATATTCTACATCCATATTATATGCTTTATTTATTTGCGTTGCAAGCGCAATGCAAATAAAATTTGCTCGTGATTATTACTCCAGCAATCTGGCAACATCTCGTTTAGCATACACCACACGAGCGACTGTCACCAACTTCTTTTCTTCGTCCACCCAGTAAAACACCAAAAAATTCTGGACTAAGATTTTTCGATACTCACGCTTCAATGGGCGGATTGGTTGATACGTCGGAAGCGCATACGGAAATGTAAGTACGCTTTCCGCAGCGTTCACCATCTCCATCGCTAACCGATCTGCCGCAGCAGGGTTTTGCAGCTCACCACTGATATAGCGCACGATTTCAACCATATCTCGCTGGGCAACAGGCAGGTACTCCAGTTTATACACCCAACTCCCCTCCAATAGCGGCTTTCATCGCTTTCAACACATCTTTAGAAGAATAACGCTGATCTGTCAGCTCGGCCTCTCGCTCGGCCTCTTGCAGCTTGAAGTAAACCTCGCTTTCAAATTGCAGGTTTTCAAACGCTTCCATGCTCAAAACGACCATATCACCATACCCATTTTTGGTTAAAAAGACAGGCTGAGCCGTTTCATGCACTGTTTTGGAAATGTCCGCAAAGTTATTTCGCAAATCCGATACAGGTCTAATCATATTCATACCATCAACCTCCTTATCATTATTTTAGCGTAATTATGCTAAAATATCAACATCATTTATTTTCTGTTTTTGGGCGGAAACAAAGCGTTAACGCAATCGGTCGCTAAATAATTCATGTACTCATCGTCCGGCATAACGTTGATCCCGCGAATACCATTCACCGCACACCCAACCAACAGCCCGGCATCGACCTCACTTTCCGCAAAAACCATGTGTTTTGCCTGCTCCTGCACCTGCCCTTTTCTGGTCTTTCCATGCAAGAACACTTCATAGGCTTCTTCTTCCGAAAGCCCGCGTTCCTGCGCAATCGCAGTCACCGCAGCCACAATCTCAGCTGCCTTACGCTGGCTCTCATCACCAGACAGCTGAACCATCTTCTCTTTATTCGTATACTCTCGTAATTCCATCAAATCTATCTCCCTCCACCAGCGATACACTGTCGGTTTGCTCAATCCAGTTTCTCTGATACACTCCGCTTTCGTTCCCTCTGGATGCTCTGAACGCCACTCAGTTACCACAGATAACTTGTCCGGCCTGCCATTGCCCTCACGCCAATTCGGATTGACAACATTCTGAATTGCACGCATTACCTCCATGTGCTGTTTTTGTTTTCTTCCGTTCCGTTTATTCTTCTCGATCGGGATACCCGTGCGCCACACTATTATATCAATCGGATATGTAGTATAGCTATCCGTATAAGCCTCCAGAGCGTGCATAACATCATCTTCGGTAAACTCATCACCTTTTGTATTCATGAACGGAATAAGGCCGTATGCGTCCTCCTCGAGCGTTTCTCGGGGTACTCCACACTTCTGCGCATATGTCGCAAGAGTCATAATACACCAATATCTGTGGCCCTGTTCGGCCCCCTCTTTCAACTTCCTAATCCACCAGTCATAAACTGCTTTCTTGCAAGTCCATGTATTCCTCGGTCGCTTCTCCACAATACGCCGCTGATACCACTCCGGATACTTCTTCTTCGCATCTTCAAGCCGTAAATCAGACTTATAAACAAAACTCACAGCACGATGATCCTCTGGCACAAACTTATTCAAATACTCTACTGTGACCTTTTCACCGACCGAAAACGCACGGCAGCGACCACCATCTTTCGTAATCGTACCAACCACACGAAAACCCTGAAACAAACTCTCATACTGCACCTTATCATGCAGCGAGGACGCGCCCTGTGTCCATGCCTGCCAAGTCAGCCGCCTTTTCAGCTTCTCCAACTCCTCAACAATGTTCTTAAACATCGGAATAGGCCGCTTAAAGACATAATAAATATGGATACCTGAGCCGGAAGATACCAAATACGTAGGCCGCGGCAGACCCCAAACAAACTGCAACATCTCATGGCCACGGTTAATCTGCTCCATAAAGAAATCCCAATGCTTCCGCTCCGTCATACCATCAAGGTCAATAGCCAACGCATACATAAACCGAGCATTGGAGGACTTCCGGCTCTTACCTGCGTAGCTGATCGGACTCATAAGACAGAAATCATTTGCTCCAGCCATATCCGCAATCGTATCAAGATCATCAGTAATCGTCATACGCTTTGCGCGCTTGCTGCCTTTCTCAATGGCAATCGCTATGCCATTATATTTCCCATCCTCATACTCACCGCGCTCCTCGAAAGAACCTTCCGGAAAAATATCCCGATAAAAGTCCATATAGTGAACTTCCTCAAAAAGCGAGTTCAAAGCACCTAAAATATCATACATGACCACGCACCTCCAGCCCCCTATGGGGGCGTTATATTATCAATATATTTTTTTTACCTTTTCCCGACAAAAAAATCGGTCGCTTTT
>NZ_JAQCWA010000045.1:0-8635 GCF_027684505.1 Butyricicoccus sp. AF18-9LB | reverse complement strand
GTGTTGGTAAATACATACTCCTGCTCCTCACTCTGCAGCAGGGTTTCGTTCTGCGCAGAGGCGCGTTCGCGCATGTCCTTCGCCTTGCCGGTTGCAGTACGGTGCAACCAGCTGACAATCGCTCGCGGCTGACGGATATTGGCTAGATTTTTATAAAACGCAAGGTAAACCTCCTGCGCCACGTCCAGCGCGGACTGTTCGCTGTTTACTAGACTGCGTGCCGTGTACAGAATGCGCGGGTACGTCAGCTCGTAGAATTTCTCAAACGCCCGATCATCCCCAGGGTTTGCCTGCAGTGCCGTGACCAGCTCTGCAAGCTGATCGTACTCCGCTTCCATCATGCCGCGCGCAGCAGCTTCTTCCTGCGTTATCTGTTCTTTCATTTCCATGCTGTCTGCCTCCGGTTTCTTAGTTTGGAGTTTTTCTCCCTTCATAGATATAAGAGGAATGGATTTTGGAAAAGATTTAGAATTCTCGATTTTGTGAAAAATTTTTTTAGATATCGCGTTCCATAAAAAGATTACCATATTTGACTTGTTTCGGCAATATATTCCCTCAATGAGGTTTTAATTTTCGTATAGCAGCCTATGATATAAAAAGTCCAACCATCACGAGGATGATTGGACTTTTGCTCTTGCTAATTATGCAATATCCGTTTCATATGTATATGTATCCATAGACGACTTAATCCAGTCATCAAACAGGTCCTTCTGGGTCTGATAGCCATACAGATAATAGCCATGATCTCCGGAAGTGAAATGGAACGTATGACTGGTAGTCGAGTAGTCGCTCAAATCCACATCAATACTGTTATCTGCCTGCAGTACCAGATCAGAGAATCCTATACCGTAGTAATACTTAAAGGAACCGCCATACGAGTTCGAGTAGGAGATTTCATAAACCAGATCAAGCCAGTTATTGTGCCATGCCCCTGCATTCGGCTTTGCAACCTCCAGATAACTGCCGACATAGGTAAAACCATTCATAGTTTCGGTATCCGCGTAGTTACGTGCAGAAAGTGCCTGGATATAATCCTCAGCTTCCTTCTTCATGCTTGCAAGCGCGGTATCATTCACCTGATCCAGCTTGGTAACATAGGCGCTCAGACCGGAAACCGTAAAGGTTTTCTGCATTTCCGCCGGTGCTTCGCCGGTCTGCTCCGCAATATCGTCCAGATTGTAGTCGCTGATGGTAACGGTTACGGTATCGCCGTTGGAAAGACCCTCGGACTTATCCAGATCGTATTCATACTGCATGCAGGCGGCGTCGCGGCTGTTGTTGATGACCTGCGCTTCGCCGTTCGGCGCAATGCCGCTGAACTGCACCGAAATATCCGCAAATGCGTCGATATTCTGCACTTCGATCAGTCCGGAAACCGTGTCGGTGAAGTCTTTGCCCTTTACCTTAATACCGACCGCCTTGAGCGCGTCCTTGTCGATATCGACCTGCACGGTAACGGTATCGCCGTTGGAAAGGCCGTCCGGCTGGTCCTCCAGCGTGCAGGTGATCGCGCTCGAGAGCACGCTCTGCTTGGTGTACAGCGCACCCCAGCCCGCTGCGGCAGTCTGCCAGGTGGAAACACTGGTGATATCGCCGTTTTCAATCTGCGATTTCTCCTTGGAGGAGAGCGACGCGCTCGCCATGCTTTCGTAATCAACGGAAACATAGGCCGTGCCCTTGCCGTCAATGCCGGAGTAGGTGATGGTAACGTAGTCCCGCAGGTTGATGGCCTTGCCGCCGCTGATCATCATAAACAGCGCGATAATGCCGATCAGCACTACCACAACGCCGCCGGCGATGATACCGAACAGCTTTTTGTCCTGCCGCTTTGCCGCTGCCTGTGCCGGCTGATAGACCGGCTGCGGAATCGGTGTGTAGTCCGGCTGCTGCTGCTCGTAAATCGGCTGCTGCGGCTCGACGGAAGCCGGCTGGTACTCCTGCTGCGGCTGCTGGAACTCCTGCGGCTCCGCGCCGTTCTGCGGCTGAAATTCCTGCGTGCCATCCTGCTGCGGCACCGGTTCCTCAACCAGATTGTCGTCTCTTCTGTTTTCGTCCATTGCTTTACCCTCTTTCTGTGAAATGACCTTTTTATAAAACAGCCTGTCGGCTGGTTTATGCCTGCCTCTTTTTTCCTTACCTCCTATTATAGCAAATTCGACGGTTTTTTCCATTCTTTATGGAAAAATTTTTTCGTTTTTTTCAATGCGCACTAAGCGTTCGCATTCTCCGGCGGTGCAACGTATTCGCGGAACGAATCGCCAAGCTGCTGCTTTGCCTGTGCAGTTTCGTTTTGCAAGGCTGCAATAAGTACGCTCGGATTCTCTGGAAGGGTGTAACCGCCTGCAGGGGTTTTCGGATAGACTGAAATCTGGTCGATCATCGGCGTAATATTACCCGAGGTCGGGTCATTTAGGAAGGTAAACCGATAATATGTGCCATTCTGACGAATCTTATCAATTTCCTGCGAAATCATATTCCACTCTACATTGACAAAACCATTATCCGTACCGCGCAGAGTCGCCTGCAAGTGTCTGCCATCCCGCAGATCACGAAGCAATTCGCCCTTCCAGGTTTGTGTCCACGTTCCGTTTTGCAGTCCATATTCTGTCATTGTATCCGACCACGATGCTGTACCATCGTCATATACGCCACCAGTCGGTCCCCACAAAACATCATCGCACAGATAAATTTTAGAATCCGCAGAGTTCTGGTATAAATAGAAGTCTGCATAACGCCATGTATAGTAATCCAGTTCATATGTTACATTCTCTGTTAGTGACTGCTCGGTAATTCGATCAGCCTGTGTCCCGTTCCAGCTATAGATTGCATACCACATATTCAAATTGGCATTTGCATACTCCGAATATGCCTTATCCGTATATACGCATAGTAGCTCATCCGTGCCATCGGCATCGAAATCGACTAGCTTGATCATCAGCAATCCCGAATAAGCATTTGTGCCAAGCTGTGTCGGGGTTCCGTACTGTGCCTGCAAATCCGAAATGACCTTCAGATATGCGGTGTTGCGGTCGTAATCGCCCTGCACGACCGCCTTTTCCTCGGCGGTGAGCGCGGGCTCCGTCTCGGGCTCGGCTGCCGGTTCGGTCTGCACGACCGACTCCGGCGGGTTGACCTTCTGCATGATGCGCGGCACTGCGACCACGCCGCCTGCCACAATAGCCGCTGCAGCAACGCCCGCCGCGATCTTGGTGCCAAGCGTACTGCCGGTGGTTTTTGCGGCTGCGGCCTTTGCTGCCGTTCCGACGCTCTGCGCCGCGCCCGCTGCCGCCGACGCCGCCGCGCCGATCGCGCTGTTGATCTGTGCCAGCAGTCTGCCTGCCTGTTCCGCCGAAAGTCCGCCGCGGTCTGCCATCAGCCAGCGCAGACACAGCAGTAGCGTCGGGATCGAGGTGGAGTACAGCTTGATGCCGCGCTTCTCCAGCGCGTATACCTGCTCCTCAATTTTCTGCTTGCCGTATTTCAGGCGGCTTTTGACCGTACTGACCGTGCAGTCCATGATCTCCGCAATCTCTGCCAGCGGCAGTCCCTCAGTGAAGCGGTAAACCAGCGTGCGGGACTGTTCCTCCGGCAGCTCATCCAGCATCCCGCGGATGAGCTCCTGCGTCGCCTGCGCATCGAGCTGCTCATGCGGCACAAAGTCCGTGCGCTGCTCCGCCACATCGGTGAACAGATATTCCTGTCCCTCGTTGATCAAATCCTCGTTACGGGCTGCGGCACGTTCGCGGTAATCCCGCGCAATGCTGTGCGTTACGCGGTGCAGCCAGCTGATGACCGCGCGCGGCTCTTTGATATTCCCGATATTTCTGTAAAACGCAATATATACCTCCTGTGCAATATCCAGCGCCGCCTGCTCGCTGTTGACCAGATGGCGCGCGGTATACAGAATGCGCGGGTAGGTCGCCTGATAAAAGGTCTCAAACACTCGGTCGTCTCCGGGATCGGCCTGCAGTGCACACACCAGTGACGTCAGGCGGTCGTATTCGTCCTGCATAAAGGACTGGGCGCTTTCCTCTTCCTGTTTAAGCTGTTCTCTTTCATCCATATCTGCTGTCTCCGGTTTCTTTCTGGTCTCTGCGATACAGTCGCAGGATTGGTTTTCGTACAAGCACTATCCCCCTTTCACAAACATAAGAGGGAGAGGTAGTCCGAAAAGACTTAAATATTTTTGATTTTTTCAGAAAAATTTCTTTCTATGAATTATGTTAAAATCCCTTCAATTATACTCCAATTTTTGTTCCATTCCACCCTCATACCGCAACATTTTACAAATCTGCAGTTTAGACACGAAAAAACAGAAAACGCCCGATCATCCAAATAGATGACAGAGCGTTTTCGATAAATGTAAATCCTGTTTCCCGTTTACTCGGTCACTGTGCCAGAGAAATAATCCAGAATGCCGTTGCACATGCCCTGTGCCAGCTTCTGCCGATAATCATCGGTCAGCATAAGGGCATCCTCATCAGGATTGCTGAGAAAACCCATCTCGATCAGAATGGTCGGAACTTCCGCAAAGTTGAAGCCTGTCAGATCTGAACGCTGCACAATACCGTTGTTTTTGGCGCCAGTCGCAGCCAGCGTTGCGTTCAGTACGCACTCACCCGCTTTCTGGCTTGGCGCAACGATATCCTGTGTGGCAAGCTGGCTGCCGTAGGGCACCAGCATGGACATGCCATATACTGACGAGCTTTCCGAGCCGTCCGCATGGATGCGGATGCATAGGTCTGCGTGATTTTCGTTCGCCAACAGCGCCCGCTTGTAGCTGGTCATATCGCTTTCATGGGTGGTACGGGTCATGATGACGGTCGCACCCTGCTCAATCAGCAAGGATTGCAGCCGCAGACCGACTGCCAGATTAAGCTGTTCCTCGGTCTGGTTTCTGCCGGCGGCGCCGCCGACAAAGGCCTCCTTGGTGGCGCTGCTCGCCGGAGAGATCGGCTCCTGCACACGCAGGCCGGTCACCTCATGACCGGGATCGACGCAGATGATCTTGCCGTCCAGCGGCAGAGCCGATTCAGGTTCGGGTTCGGGCTCCGGTACCGATACCGGTTCGGATTTCGGCTGCTCCTGCACGGTATCGGCCGTGGTCTGTTCAGGCTGCTCCGCCGTTTCTGTCGTCTCCTGCTTGGGCGCGCCGCAGGCACTCAAACACAGCAGCGCCAGCAGCATTGCGATCATTTTCTTCATTATTTCCAACCCTTCGCCTTTTCAAACTTTACAATTGTGTCGCGATTCAACTGCTCAGTGCTGGTGAGCATGGAATCCGAGTAGCTGCTGCTTGCCGTATACCATGTTGCCGTGGAGAAGTAGCTTCTCCAGTCCGCAGAGCTGAACGAATAGCCATGGCGCGCATAGATTTCGTTGCGGACGGCGGCTACTTCCATGCGTGTCAGCTTGCTCAGGTCGCTGTCGCTGATTGTGAGAGTATCTGTCGGCCACAGACGGTCGCTGCCAATCGAAGCCGCGCTGATGTCGTTAATACCCTGCGAAGCAGTTTGACCGTTCACATAGAATACATAACCCGAGGAACTCGGCTGCTGCACGGTCGTGGTCGAGCTGCTGCCGCCGTTGATACCGGTCGCGCCGGACATACCGGCGGACGGCTGCGCCGCGCTTGCTGTGTACTGCCGCTGTGCGCCGTAGGGATCACGGGTGCAATGCTCCTTCTGCACAGTCATGCTCCATGTGCCGCTGCCGGTCAGCGTGATATACAGCTCGCCGTCTTCAAAGTCCAGCGTTACCGTACCGGAAGAATTATTGTTGTCCGTATAAGAGCCTGTCGCCTGCGTTTTGTCCTCGTTGAGCGCGAGCGTGGTCTTTGCGATGCTCGCCGTGTGTTCGCCTTGGTTCCACGTCTGATTTGCCGAAAAGCTCAGCGCATCCGCCGTACCAGACAGTTCAAAGCCCGCAAAGCTGGTGCTTTCGCTGTTGTAGCAGTCGATCATCCAGTAGCCGGTATACGTTGCCGGATCGACTGCCGCCGCACCGTTTTCCGCATTTTCAGCGGTGCCGTCGGTCTGCTCTGCCGTAGCGGTGTCCTCCGGCTTGCTGTCCGCCTTGCCGAACGGCAGCAGGTCAAGCGCCCATGCCGCGCCGCCCGCAATGATCAGCAGCGCCGCCACGCCACCAAGAATGAATGGCACCTTGCTGCGCTTTTTCGGTTCCGGCTCCCGCATCTGCGGCATGGGATTGATCGGTCCCCTGCTGTACGGATGGTTTCCGCCGTTCTGTATCCGGTCGTTGCTCGGACTGCTGCCGCCGTTATTCGGGCGGTATCCGTTCGGACGGTCGTTGCTGCTAGGATTCGGACGACTTTCCGGTCCGCCCAGAAAATCATCGGCGGAATACTGCCGGCGTTCCTGTCGGCGCGGCTGCACCGGCGACTGAGACGGCTTCGGCTGCGCCGGTCGCTGCTGTGCCGGCTGTTCTACCGTTTTTTCCACCGGCTTCTCTGCCGGCTTGGGCTGCACCGGCTGCTCCGGCTGCTTTGCACCACAGTTGGTGCAGAACAGCTCGCCTGGTTCGATTTTGTGACCGCATTTTTCACAGAACATAATTTAGTCCTCCTTTATTTTGTCGTGGTAGATTGTGTTTAGCTTATTCTCGTTTTTCCAATAGGGTTTGATATTCGCTGTCCGCCTTATGAATCACGGGTACAGTGATTCTGATATAGTGTAAATCCGAAATTGCCGGACTGCGTTGTAGTTGCATACAGTTCTCCGTTTTCAAAATCCAATTGTATCGCGCCGAAATTGCCCTGACTGTCCGTATATGTACCGATTGCTCTTGTTTTATTATCGTTCAAGGTCAATGGGATATCGTATGCAGTAGTCCATTGTACCAGCCATTGATCTACCGAAACTACGAGCTGACCATTGGATTCTTCCAGATATATATCTACGGAAGTATTGCTTTTATCCGCATATTGATCGACCGTCCAATGCCCGATATAATCGGCTGGATCAACTGCTGCACTATTCTCGGAAGCCCAGTGTTCTTCCAGCCCTCCAATGGAGCCGATCGCTACCTGATAGTAGACGTTCAGATATTCCGCATGTTCTTCATACATTTTGGTTTGTTCGCTCCAATTAGCAGCCTTATAATCATTTACTGAATTGCTTTCATACCAAGGCGTGCTGTCCGCCTGTGCGACCTCAGTCTCCCAGTTCTGTTGCCCCTGCGCTATCTTCTGATATTCGTTCTGCGGCATTGCCAAACGTATACAATCCAGCATAGCATCACAAACGGCCTTCCATCTGTCCCGACGGCTTTGATCTGCTGCCGCCAACTGCGCTACCGTCTGACTATCTATCATAACGGTATTATTAACACTCATTTGAGACAGTGAATTCTGCTGAACTGCTTCCATCTGTTTATGCGTCACCTTGCCTGCCAGCCGTTCCAACGATTCGGATGTATCCGCCGTAAACTCCTGAAAGGCATTGCCAAGCTGCTGCTTATCCTGTTCCGCCTGCTGCTGCATGGCTTGGATCAGAATATTCAGGTCTTCCGGCGGCGCATATCCTCCGGCCGGTGTCTGCGGATAACCCGGCAAACTTTGGATCGGTTCGCCCGGCGAACTGGGATCGTTCAAATCAGTTATCCGGTAATAGGTACTGTTCCGGCGAATATTCGCATATTCCTGCTCTACACTGTCACAGCTTGTTTCGGTTTGCGTCCGCTTGTCCGGATAGATCCATGCCGAAAGATAGCTGCCGTTCCTGAGATCTTTGTTTAACGTAGCAGACCATGTTTTCACCCACTTTCCATCCTGTACTGTGTTCTTTACGAAGGACTCTTGCCACTGAAGAGGCTCGTCCTCATCCGGTGCGCCGGAAGGAGGACTAAAGGAATCGGTGCACAAATAAATCTTGGAATCCGTCTGATCCTGATACAGATGAAAATCCGAGAACTTCCAATCAGCGTCACTTGTTCCTTCCAATATATATCCGCCGGATATCTCGCTATCTGTGAGCGGCTCCGCCTGTGTGCCGTTCCAACGGTATACCATATACCAGCAGTTGGCATTGACGCCTGGCATTCGACCGCGGTTCGTATATAATATATCGTCTGTGCAGACGCACAGCAGTTCATCCGTGCCGTCGGCGCCAAAGTCCACCAGCTTTGCCATCAGCAGACCGGAATAGGCGTTGTCGCTGATCTGCGTACGCACGCCGAACTCTTCCTGCAGGTCCGAAATCACCTTCAAATACGCGGTATTCCGGTTGTAATCGTCCTGCAGTGCCTGTTCTTCCGCGCTGAGCGTGACCGCTTGTGTGGCCGGCGGGTTGACCTGCACCCGCGCCTTCAGCTTCGACACACCGACCACGCCGCCGGCGATCACTGCCGCAGCCGCCACACCGGCGACTACCTTGGTGCCGACGGCACTGCCTTTGGTCGCGGCACCGGCTTTTGCCGCCGTGCCGGCCTTCGCCGCGGCGGTGTGTCCCGCCGCCTGCGCACCGGCTGCCGCCGAAGCGGTCAAACCGACCGTGCTTTCCACCTGTGCCAACAGCCCGGCGGCCTGTTCGGCTGCAAGTGCGCCGCGCTCCGCCATGAGCCAGCGCAGACATGCTAGCAGCATCGGAATCGAGGTGGAGTACAGCTTGATGCCCTT
>NZ_JAQCWA010000044.1:0-10916 GCF_027684505.1 Butyricicoccus sp. AF18-9LB | reverse complement strand
CCACTCTTTTTCTGTATACCCGCAAAAGAGAAAGAGTGGAGTAAATCTCCACTCTTCACTCTTTTATAATACGCTGCTGACTACCGCCGCGACCTCCGTCCCACTGATTCCCTGCTCTGCGGGCACGGTCGGCGCTTTGATGTCAAAGCCGACTGCCTTTGCAAGCTCTGCAAGGGAGTTATGGACGGTCAGCGGATTCGGAATCTGCGAAGAATCGCCGTCTTCGGTCGTAGCATCCGGGTCAATGATGATGGTATCGCCGCTGACCTTTACCACAGCAGGATCGTTGCCGAACAGCGGTACGAACAGATCGACCGGAACATAAAAACGTAAAATACACATAGATACAGCGGCGCCTCTACCATTTTAGTAAGCTTCCGCAGATAAAAACATGACAGTCCGGCTTGCTTGTCCGCCTTCGCGGCAGCGCGGTGGTTTGCAGTGAATGGTCACCACAGAAAGCCCTTTCGGCTGCTTGAACCATTTTTGCTTTGAAATATTGTCTGACTTCAGATGTTCCGGCGAGAATATGAAGGCGTATTGACAGTATCGTTTGCACGCGCAAATGATCGCTTTTTGCTTTGAAATTACCGCCCGATCTTACCAGGTCGCGGTAATTGATTTTATAAAATTACAGAATATGAAACAATTTCTGCTGTTTTTACGCGGTTTTATCCGATTGTTAAGCCAAATGATAATAAAATCGCAGTTTTATTTTGCCCTCTCACATAGGCGGTACTACCGCCTTTGTGAGAGGGCGTTTTTTACCGCATGATTTTCGGCTTTAGGGCTTCAAAATATGGACCCCAAAAATCGGGGGAAGGGTTCAAAATTCAAAACTTATGCCACCGGTTGCAGAACCAGGTGTCATAAGCTATAATATGGGTGTCAAAACCGTGAAAACGGAGGGGTTAGCATGATATTCGGCTACGCGAGAGTATCCACCAAAACGCAGGCGCGCGACGGCAACAGTCTGGACGCGCAGCAGGCGGCGCTGACGACGGCGGGCGCGGAAAAAATCTATACGGATACCTTCACCGGCACGAAGATGGACCGACCGGAATGGGACAGGCTGCGCGCGCAGCTGCGAAAAGGCGATGTGCTCATCGTCACCAAGCTCGACCGGCTGGCGCGGTCGGTGTCGCAGGCGTCCGGCATGATCACCGACATGATCGACGAGGGCATTACCATCAACGTATTGAACCTCGGTATCCTGTCCAACGATTCGGTCAACACGCTGCTGCGCAATGTACTGCTGTCGTTTGCACAGTTCGAGCGCGACATGATCGTGCAGCGCACGCAGGAGGGCAAGGCGGTTGCCCGCGCGACCGACCCCGATTTCCGCGAGGGACGGCCGCCCAAGTTCGATGCCGAGCAGCTTGACCATGCAATGGCACTGCTCGAGGAGCATTCGTATACGCAGGTCGTGAAACTCACTGGTATCAGCAAGTCTACGCTGATTCGGGAGAGGAAGAGGAGGAAGAACTTCTAAATTGAAGTTAATTAGATTGACAAATCCGTAAGTCACGCGTATTATAATAAGTAACAGGACTCCCCACACCTCTCAACGATGTGTCCCAGGGGAGACATTTTTTTATCTGGGGAATCTCATATCATACAAATAAAAGAACACAGTTCTTATACTGAACAAATAACAAAACTGCGCAGCAGAGGCTGTATCATTACAGATGATGCGGCTTGTGAACAAATATTAAAACATATCGGTTATTATCGTTTATCAGCTTATTTGCTGCCATTCAAAAACGAAGACGGCACCTACGGTAAAAACCTGTCGTTCGAACGTGTTTACCATATTTATGAGTTTGATCGGAAGCTTCGCAATCTTCTGTTTTCTGCTATCGAGGTTATTGAAATAAGCCTTCGAGCACGTCTTGCATATTTTCATTCCGAAAAATATGGACCGCTCGGATACCTCGATGCTTCATTCTTTAATTCGAAACACAATGCTGAAAAATTCAAGGCAAATCTTAATCGTGAAATCGAAAACAATAAAAAGGTACTATTTGTTAAACATCATCTCGAACACTACGATGGAAAATTTCCATTATGGGTTGTCTGCGAGCTGTTTACTTTCGGTATGCTTTCGTATTTTTACAATGATCTGACTACTACAGATAAAAAGATTTTCGCCGGGTCTGATTACCGTCATATGGTCAGCTGGCTAAGATGCTGTACGGATTTGCGTAATATTTGCGCTCATGACGGCAGACTCTATTTCAGAGTATTCTCCGCCGTACCCTCTGGTTTTGATATTCCCGAGCGCATGAAAAGAAGGCTATGGGGTGAAATTCTTTCCGTAAAGGCGTTATATCCGTCTTCCCATAAATGGAATACCGAGTTTATGCCCGCCATTACTGCTCTGTTTGAGGAATATGCAGATGACATAGACCTATATCATCTGGCAATTCCAAGAGATTGGCAAGACGAGCTGAAAAAATGAAATATACTGATACTGCTATTTAAAACAGAGGGGGTATGCCCGTATGACATACCCCCTCTGTCTATTCTTAGCCTCTCGGCGGGAATGGATCATGTCCGTGAGAGTCCTTATCCCTGATGCGTCCATCTGAGCGATGAATCACTAGCTCAGAATGCTGATTTCGAGAGATCTCTCTTGCAATATCCATTGCCTGTTTTTGAGTGGCAGTACGTACCGTAGCGCGCGTATTGCCCTCTCCTTTCACCTGCCATCCGCCTGCCGGATGAGGTATTACATGCTGATTTTTACCCATAAGTACGCCTCCTTACTTTAAACGAGTGACCCGTCCGCAGTGCGGACATTTTGATGGGTTCGTCACCGGAATCACGCGTTTTCCGCAACGACAGATATAATATTTGTATTTGATAGTCATATAGACCTCCTGTTTGTAGAAAGATTATTTATTACAATCACACTATGAAAAAAGACTGCGTTTTTTTACCTTTCTAGACACAGATCTCATATTGCAATCGGAAGTCAAATATGATACAATAACCGTGAATTATGACAAAGTACCATAACCCGTGCTTCTGTCGTCTCGCAGGACACCGAGTTGCAGCTCGGTGTCTTTTTCTTTTCTCATTTTATGTGTTGTTATCAAAAAACAGCTTTGGATTACATCCGAACGCATTTTCCAGAATACGATTGGTTAAATTAACCTTTGCTCGCGATGTTTTCAAATCGCTCATTCGATGTAAAACGCTCCTGCCGCAATCATCCTTTGCAGTGATCCATACTTGATCTCGTCGATACTCTCCATCAACTAAAAGAGGCTGATGAGAAGTACAAATCAGCTGTGCATGATGCGGATTGCTTTCTTCATTTGTAAACAGGTGGATAATTTCCTTGGCCAGTGACAGATGAAGACCGTTTTCCAGCTCATCAACCATCAAGACACCGCCATCTTCGAGAACATCAAAAAGATAGGGCAGTGCAGTAAACAATTTTACCGTTCCCAGCGACTCATCTTTAAAAAAGGAAATTGGTGTAATCGTCGTTTCCTTGCCGTTTTCATACACTGCATGGCGCGATGCTATACCCACCCTCGTCGTTTTGACGATAGCTTCTCTGTTTTCAAAATCATCCGAAGTATTTCTTTGATGCTCCACCTCTTCTTCTTCAAAAGATACTTTTATATCTCGAAGAGTCGGATCGGCAGTACGAATGATATTGATATACTTGCGAAGCCGATCCTCCGAAAAAGTTTTTTTAGGATTGATCGGCTGTAGCTTACCCGCGGTCATACTGACCACATTTATTCCTTGAATCGCAGAAACGATCTTCGAAGCCAATGGATTATTCAATAAGTCAGCAATCGGAAGGCATAACGCTTCTGGTTTAACCATACGCTTGACATCTTCAAAACCTTTCAGTTCTGAACGAAGCGTGATATCTTTAAAAGACGATGATGTACGTTCCAGTAATTTTTCTGTTCTCCGGTACTTCTTTGTAAGAAGTTCGTAAACAATTTCTTGTCCCTGAACTGCAAAGGTATAATGGTATGTTATGTTATCTAAAACAAGCTCGATTGCAAACCTTGTAGGCTGTTCTCTGTAACTTGTATCAAATGCAAAGTTTTTTACAGGCGCATCTATGTTTTTAAACTCTGGCCTCGCCATCAGCTGCGCAGCATCTATTACGGCTAATGGTGAAAAACTCAGGAATCGTTGAATTTCTCGGATTATCTTACAGAAAAATGTTTTTCCCGATCCATTTGCACCATATAGGAAAGAAACCTTATTAAATCGACTATTCCCACAAGCAAATGTGTTGTCGATATACTCTTTCTTGCTTAAATCCGCTTCCGTGGTAAACGTAATCGGTTCGGCAAAGGAAGCAAAATTTTCTGCAGAAAGCGATTTCAGAATGAGGTTTTCCATATTTTTCGCCCCTTCCAAAGAAAATTATATCATATACCAGTAAAATGTCAATTGTTATTTTCTATTTTTCGATATATATGTTGAAATTTATGCGATAACATAAATTTAAAAAAACGCCTCTGACGTTATCCGTCGGGGTGATGTCTTACTCTGCCGCTATCTCCTGCATGCGTTCGATCAGACGACGAGACAGCTCCTCGTTTTCCGGCTTTGCCACAAAGCGCAGCAGCGCCAGCATGAGTTTCTCGGCGGTGACGTTTGCTTTTACGCACCATTCCTCGGTCAATTCCAGCACGTCCGTATCAACATCCACGTTCACCTCAACGGTTTCTTCTGTGCGGCCGCAGGCAGCACCGTCAATCTCTTTACTCCACGCAGCGAGACATCGCTCCCGATTCTCCTCTACTGCCTGCACCGTCTCCGGCTCGGAAAACGGCTGGATATCCGGCAGACGGTTCCGGATGAGTTCCACATCATGGACATGCAGCGTCTTATCCTCGAATATCACGAGCAGAACCTCGTCCAGCAGCGCGATCACACGCGTAATCTCGATTTCATGCTTCATCTTCTTCCTCCTCGTCAGACAGTACGCTCGCCCAGTGCGCCAGACGGATTTTCGGCTGCGGTATATCCTGATACCAGTAATCACGCAGCAGCGCAAGTTTTCGCTTGATTGGCTCGCTCTGCTCGTCTGTAATTACGATCAGTTCATCAAAGTGCAGTCCGTTTCCTGTGGCGGTAAGACAGAACATGCCAATTTTCGCGACGTCAAACCAGTATTCAGCTATCGGATAATAAATAATCACCATTGTCCGGCCGTTTTTCAGATGCACATAGATGGTCTGACTATCTATCATCCCATAGAATTCCCTCGGGTTCTTTTGCATACTCTTTACCCCGTTTGACTGATGCAGTCTTTCCTCCAGCTGTGAAATGATAACCTCCTTCCATTCCGGGAACGGATGTCGTATATACAGCTGCGGTTCCGGACACACGCAGCGCACCCACCGCAGCAGCTCATGCCAGTATGGGTCTGTATTCTGCATACTGCCGTCCAGAAAATCCAGCTGTGCAGCCTCCTCCGGCTCTGCCTGAAGATACAGCACGAAAAGAAAAGTATTCCGCATCAGCACTTCCGCTTTCCATATCTCATCAAACAGACCGTGCCGGAGCAGGCGGCCGTTCAGATAGATCATCAGTCCTCCGGACCATCTGTCCCCCAGATAATAGTGATAATTTCCCCGTGCCGGTTCAATCTCGCCGTAGCGATACGAGGCGTGTACGCTGACGCCGTTCAGGAGAAAATGCGCCTCATCTTCCCTGCTGTTGTCCGTCCAGATCGGCTCCAGTCCGGTCAGATTGTACATCCGCGTCCGGCCGTTCAGCGGTTTCCAGAAGAAATGTATTTTCTGCCTTTGCGGACCGCCGCCGCAGTCTGTCTCGCCGAGCAGCACCGGCAGATAAGTAACGCGCAGCTCCTCCATCATGCGCTCTATCCGCATTTCCAGTTCCCTGCTGTCGCGGCAGTTCTGGTCTACCAGCTCATGCGGCAGAGGAACGGAAACCTTCGTGCCCGAAGTCCGCATCATGTGCGGAAGCTCATCGAGTGAGACTGCCTCGTATTGCATGACTGAATCGCGGTACGGCGCCGCCACTCGCAAAGCAGTACCGTTCTCTGTTTTGGTGATCATCTCCCATGCTTTGTCTTTCGGGTCACAGTTTACGAGCACGGTTTTCAGTCCGATGCCGAAGCGGTTATACCGGCCGAGCTTCTGCGGCTTTGCACGGTCACAGCCGAATACTTCGCTCAGCCTTTCCTCCGCTATTCCCTCGCCGTTATCGATCACCTCCAGCTGATACTGGTGCCAGTCCTCCTGTCTTAAATATACGGCTACGTCGCCGGCATTTGCCGACAGAGCATTGTCCACGAGTTCCTTCAGAATGTCCGGTAAAATGAGCCGCCGCGAGGCGAGAATATTCCACAAAACTGGCGGTCTCGGCGCAAATTTTTTTGCTGACATTTTTGTTTTTTCCTCCTGTGAAAATTGTTATCCAACTATGAACAACACACTATTCACAGTTGCAGGAAAATAAAAAACGTGCAGATCCATAAGAGCCTGCACAGTCAAAAATGTTCCGCAAAATCCCATTGAAAAACTGCTGCAATTCTCGCTGCCGAATTGCAATAATTTCAGAAAAAGGGTATACTGGTACTGCGGTGCGAACTTGAAATTTTTCGCTGTACAGGTGGCTGCTTCACCTGCGCAGGCTGACAGGGGTTGCCGCCTCTGTCAGCTGCCGTTTTTCATTCTTCTGATGATAGTATATCATGTACGGGCGCGTACATCAATTGTTAGATTGCATAAAATCAGTTTTATATTTTTTACAGCAGAATAAGGGGATAGTATTATGCTGATCAGCGATGCACGCCGCCGCGCAAACGACAAGTGGCGGGACAAATTCGACGAGATGCGCTTTCGCGTTCCGAAGGGAAAAAAGGAAGTGATCACAGCCTATGCCGCCGCACATGGCGAGTCTATTAACGCTTTCATCAACCGTCTCATTGACGAGGAAATGGCAAAAGCCGAAGCAGAAAAATAAAGAGCGGATGCAGACTGTAAATCAGACTGCATCCGCTTTTTATCTCAGCTTTGCAAATTCTTCTTCGATCTTCTCAAGCTGCCCGGAAATCTTTTTGAGCGTTTGCGTATCAACGTTGCCGGAGATGTGCGCAAGCCGCGCCATTTGATTGATATTCACAGCGATGCCCTGCAGCTTCCGCCGCATGTCCTGCTGAACATCTTGGCCAATCATCTTGATCTCTCCATTTTCGATCAGCAGACGGAAATACTCCGCCATTGTCAGGTCGCTTCTGTGGATTTTTCTCTTTAACATGAGCAGTTCTTCATCATCCAAACGCACAATGATCTGATGATTGCGTTTTCTCATTTTTCATTTTCTCCTTGTCGTGGCTATTCGGGGTTGCAGGGGAAATTCCACTGAGGAAACAGGTTTGTGGCTATCCAAAACCTTATGCTTGCGGAATCTTTAACCTTTAGTATAGTAAAGCACATTTCTGTTTGCCATACAGATGCTGTTTTCTTGCTTTTTTCTTCTCTAACTGCTGCTGCAGACCGTGAAAAATTTTCACAGGTACGATACTCTATTTCTGAATAAACCGGCACTCCGATACAGGCTTCCGATCACAGATTTTGCAGGTTCCGAGGTTCACACTGCCGCGTCCACCATAAGACGAAAACGCTGTCGTTTTGTCCACCCGGCCGCAGTACCGGCATTTAACCCAGCGGTTTCCGTCCGGGTCAATGACCTGCGTTTCCTGCTGATTAAGCTGCTCCGCAAGCGTCTGCCGAAACGCTTCTTCTCTCTGTTTTTTCTGCGCGCGGCGGCCGGCCTCTTCCTTCTCGTGAACCAGTTTTTCCATCGCGCGCTGCCGCTCACTTTTCGTATTCTGCGGTCTGCGGACCGGCAGCGTCTGCGTTCGTTTTGGCCGCTGCTTTTGCTCGCGCTCTGGACGCTCAAGCAGCTCTTTCATCTGCTGTTCTCGCCGTATTTTTTCCTGCTGTACCTCGCGCTCAAACTCGCTTTTTTTCCATTCACACAGAGCAGCCAGCGGCGCGTTTTGATAGAGCAGCCGTCCGTACTCGCTGATCGAAAATTCACGCAGCGCGCCTGCTGCAAACTCGATCTCACGCCACAGACCGGTACAGTCCTGCGCGTAGAAAACCGCAGACAGCTTCGCCGTGGAATACTCCATCTCCTCGACGTCCAGCAGCAGACAATATCCCTGCCGCTCCTGCACTTTCATCAATGCTTCCGGATACTGACCGTTGCCACAGCTGTTCAACGCATCCACAATATAAATCAATCGAATACCGCTGCTGTTCGCACGGAGAATTTCCATCTTCTCGTCTGACAGATTCGCGCGGTTACAGCTGTAACTAACCGCAAGTTTGCTCGTCCGCGACACAAACGAAAACTCGTATTTCCGCGCCGTGTCTCCGACCAGACAGATGGGAACCCGCGTTTCCACATCGGACACGTTCAGCTTTTCATCCAGCCAGCATTTCAGCACGATCTTGGAATAGATTGAGTGCGGTCTCTCGGTCTCAGCAGTGCACTCGTGCTGTCTGGCGCTGTCCTTCAGACGGAAATGCTGTGCGCGCAGGTTTCTGTCTCCAGCAACGAGAATAAGGTTTGCACCGCAGCCGCATGGACAAAACAGCTCACCTTTGCGGCTTCTAGTGCGAAGCGCGGACAGCTTGTCCGGAATATTGATCTGCTTTCCGTCAATGACTGTGAAAATACTCTCAATGCCGATGTATTTTCCGTCGCATAGGCAAACCGATCTTTGTACCATTTCGCTGCTCCTTTCGGTTATATTGTGAAAAGAGAACCTTTTCTTCTAATAGACTCTCAATTCAAAGTTTTAGCGTTGAACAGTTATAAATTTTTAACTTTATAACTTTATGTAGTCTTATCCAAATAGAAAAGCTCCGGTGCAGAAACACCGGAGCTTTTCTCGTGCCCCATGGACACTTTCACCATTTCTTATTAAAGAGTATACTGCATAGCCGCAATCATTGCAACCATATTCGACATTTCTTGCTGCAATCCGACATCCATGTTATACTGTACAGGCTACCACCCCCCATACAGGTAGAGGAAGGGGGTGTTCCAGTATGGAAATTCTCTCATCTTTTGTTATCTCTGTTGTGGCAGGTGTAATCGCCAATTACATCTGTAAATGGTTGGACGGAGATAAATAATCGGTAGCCAGCCTCAGGCCTAAGCCACCTGCTACAAAACGGAATAGAAAATCCCCCAGAGGTTGCGTCTCTGGGGGATTTTTGTGTCCAGTATGGACACTCTCATCTTTTGGCCTACTGATAGTATACCGCATATCAGTAGGCTTTGCAAGTATATCCGAATCAGAAAGTCTTATTCCGGGAAGTCAAACATCTGCTCCCCTACTGTACCTATATTCGACTTTCCTTGCTGCAATCCGACATCCATGGTATACTGTACAGGCTACCACCCCCATACAGGTAGAGGAAGGGGGTGTTCAGCATGGATTGGCTGATTTCCTTTATACTCTCTGTTGCGGCAAGCGTAGTAGCCTACTACATCTGCAAATGGATGGACAGAAAGTAAGCTGGTAGCCATCCTCAGGTTTGATCTGCCTGCTCCCCAAAGATAAGAAAAGCCCCGGAGTCGTGACCTCCGGGGCTTTTCGCTGTTCAGTATGGATATACTGATTTCCTTTTGCCTACCGATAGTATACCGCATATCAGGCGGCATTGCAAGTATATCCGGAAAACCCGGATTCATTCTAAAAAACCCAACTCTTCCGAGTATTTTTCAACTTCACCTGATTAAGATTGACATTCCTTATTTTCCATGGTATTCTTAATTACAGGAAAAACAAAAGAGCCGATGCCTAGGAAACATCAGCTCTTTGATAAACGGTATCCGCCACTTGGTGCTTCCAACACCAGCGGGCGGTAAGATCTCACTCACCCTGAGACCAGTAACGCGCCAAATGGCGCATACCGCTTACTGTATAATCATTATACATTCAACAAGCGGTTATGTCAATAAGACGCGCGTTTTTCGACAAAAATCAATTTTTCTGCTTAACACGGCACATTTTACTTGTGCAACATTACGAATTTTCGATTTTTGATACGAATTTAGACATGGTTTTTCAATCGTCTGGTGTGAGAGCATCAGACGATTTTTTGTTTCTTCTGCAAAAATCGACCATCAGAAAGGAGGGAAAGCAATGTCCGCAGCTGGCTACACCACAATCTACAACGAAGTTCTGCGCGACAGAACGCTTTCCCTCGAGGCGAAGGGTCTGTTTGCCGTCATCAAGTCTTTTGTCGGCCTGCCGGATTTCGCGCTCAGCAAGCGCCGTCTCGGCTATGCCTGCTCGGACAGCGCCTACCTGCTGAATGCTGCGTGGAAGGAGCTCAAGCAAAAGGGATACTTGCAGCACTATTTCTCCCAGTCGGAAAATGGTGCGTTCTGTCATGTCTATAACCTGATGCAGCATCCGTCCGAGCCGGTGGACTACGTCTATTCCCCGTCCATCGACCGCCCCAACGGTGATGTTGCCTGCATTTCCGGTGCACAGCGCGACTACACCAACATTTCCACCTCGGTCCTGCGCGACAAGACCATTTCCCTTGCCAGCAAGGGACTGTTCGCCCTCGTCAGCCATCTGATGAAGATTCCCGACTTCGTTCTCCGTCCCGAGGGAATCCGTGCGTTCTGCATGGAGAAAGTAAAACATTTCTCGACGCTCTGGAAGCGCTTCAAGATTTCCGGTCTGCTCAAGCAGCACCGCTTCCCTTCCGGTCAGGAGAATCACTGGACCTACGAATATAAGCTCTGCGAAACACCCGATCTGGAAACGCCGTATCTGACCAATTACCACATTGACGGCTCTATCTCCACCGTAGCCACGATCGACGGCTTCCTTGCGAAAATCAAAACGCAGGTTTCTCGCATTC
>NZ_JAQCWA010000043.1:4595-11767 GCF_027684505.1 Butyricicoccus sp. AF18-9LB | reverse complement strand
CCACTCTTTTTCTGTATACCCGCAAAAGAGAAAGAGTGGAGAAAATCTCCACTCTTCACTCTTTTAGAATACGCTGCTGATTACCGCCGCGACCTCTGTCTCACTGATTTCCTGCTCCGTGTTGCCATCAACCTGAGCAAAAACAAGCTGAATCCGGCGTGGTTCAAGCACACGAACGCACTCAAGGAAAGCTATCCGTGCGATGAGTTAGACAGTAACCTCGCCTTTGTGTGGGATGCTGTGCGTGCTCTGCCGCCCAAGTACCGCGAACCCATTCATCCGTTCTACCATGAAGGGTATTCTACCGCGGAAATCGCACGCATTCTCGGACAGAAGGAGAGCACCGTGCGTTCCCTGCTGCACCGAGGACGCAGTATGCTCAAAGAGACACTGAAGGAGGCGTATGATTTCGATGAATAAGTACAACCGTTTGATGGAGCACGTCAATCCGTCTCCCGACCTCGAGCAGCGCCTGCACGATGCCTTGGATAAACCGACGGTGCGCAAACCGTCCGCCTGGAGAAGATACGGAGCGGCTGCAGCTTGTTTGGTACTGATTATCGGCGGCACAGCTGTTATGCAGATAAACCGCACGTCTGCTAATCCGGATGGTGAGGGAAAGGAACCGCCTGTCACCGCCACCGCGCCGCAGGATTACGACACGACAGACGCGCTTGCCGCTGCGCTCTCCTTCCCGCTGGCGCTGCCGCAGACCTTGCCGGATGGCTATGCGTTCGACTCGGCATCCGATCAGTTCGGCATGGCTGTTGTTGTGTATGCGGACGCGGAAGGACATACACTTAAATACTGCATGGGTAAAGGCGAGGACGCGCTCGAAGGTATGAACCATGCCGTTTCCGGCGAGAAACTCGAGGGTACGGACGCACTTCTCTATGCCGAGACAGGTTATACCTCGGCCGAGTGGAAGGATAGCCAGTATAGCTACTGCTTTATTGCAGATGAAACTTTCGATACTGCAGTTTGGCAGGCTCTGGTAAACAGCATAAAATAATCTGCTAATTTATTGAGCTGTACCGCAGGGATGGGTTTCATCCTCACAATAATTTCTAATTACTAATTCCTAATTTCTCAGTTTTCTGCTATACTATATAGTTAGGAACAAGAAGAAGGAAGGATACCATGACACTCTACATCAACGCCTGTCCGCGGGAAGAGTCGCGGACAGAACGGCTGGCGCGCGCCTATCTCGCACACATAAGCGACGTCACCGAGCTGAACGTATACGATCAGCCGCTCGTCCCGCTCGACCGTAAACGGCTTGCTCACCGCGAATCGCTCATTGCCGACGGCAAATGGCACGACCCGATGTTCGATTATGCCCACCAGTTTGCCGATGCCGACGATATCATCATTGCCGCTCCCTACTGGGATCTGGGCTTTCCGGCACAGCTGAAAACCTACATTGAGAACATTTATGTCACCGGCATTGTCAGCGCCTACAACGACCACGGACAATCGTGCGGCCTGTGCCGCGCCCGCAGTCTGACCTACATCACCACCGCAGGCGGCGCGTACGACCCGCGGTTCAGCTTCGATTATCTGACCGCTATGACCAAAGAATACTTCGGTATCCGCGAGACCCGACTTATCTATGCGGAGCGTCTCGACATCTGCGGCAACGACCCCGAGGCTATTCTGCAGTCCGCAATCGACCAAATTGAAAGGAGCGCTGACCGATGACCGGAACCTGTGACGACTGTGCCTACAACGTCTACGATGATGAAATGGATGAATATGTATGCGAAGCCTATCTGGATGAGGACGAATTCTACCGCCTGATGCAGACCGGCAAAAGCTGTCCGTACTACCGCTCCGGCGATGATTATGAACTGGTACGCCACCAGAATTAAGGAGGAACCCTGACGATGACCGAACTTGAAAAAGCCGCTTCCGGCCTGCTGTACGATGCCAACAGCGACCCTGCGCTGCTCGAAGCGCGTGCGCAGACCAGCGACCTGTGCATGGATTACAATACACTCCGTTCCTCCCAGAAGGAGGAGAAAAACGCCCTTCTGCATGCCATTTTAGGCGCCTGTGCGCCCGATATTGTCATTGAGCCGCCGTTTTTTGTCGATTACGGCAGCCATACGCGTGTCGGCCGTGCATTTTATGCAAACCATAACCTTGTGATTCTGGACGCAGCGCCGGTCACCATCGGCGACCATGTGTTCATCGGCCCGAACTGCTGTATCTCGACCGCAGGCCATCCGTTCGATGTTGCACAGCGCAACGCCGGACTGGAATATGCCAAGCCGGTCACCATCGGCAATAACGTCTGGATCGGCATGGGCGTGCAGATTTGCCCGGGCGTCACCATCGGTGATAACGCCGTCATCGCCGCAGGCAGCGTTGTGACGGAGGATGTACCGGCAGGTATGCTTGCCATCGGCGTGCCGTGCAAAGCCGTAAAGCAGGTAGCGAATAAACCGCAGAGACGCATTCTCTGATAAATTCGTAATTAGGAATTTTATCCTCCGCAGGGGCAGACCATTGGTCTGCCCTTTCATTTTACCTCTGCAGAACGTGAAAAGGGGAGGCCACTGGCCTCCCCTGCGAAACATAAAACCGTATCGTCGATTACTAACTGCTAATTTATTGAACCGCTTCGACAGTCTCCGAACCGCCCTCTTTATAGGTATAAACGGTAAACCCGTCATACGTCCAGATGCCGTCCTCACCTTCGCCCATGCAGCTCGGCGAATAGCTCTTGGATGTCGGTGCACCGAGTGCGCTCTCGAGTGCGGATGCGGACGAGCCGACGTACCCGCTCGCCTGAGAGGCAGTCGGCTTCGCCGGTTCTGCGGGTTTGGTCTCAGCCGGAGCGCTTGCCGCAGGCTTGCTCTGTGCCGGCTTGCTTGCCGGAGCAGATGCCGCCGGTTTGCTCGTCGAGGCAGACGGCTTGCTCGTGCCCGCTGAAGCAGACGGCTTTGCGGTCGTGGTGTTCGTGCTGCTCGTTACCGGCTTGGTTTCGTTGGTTTTATCCTCGGTTTTGCTGTCGGTCGAGGTCTTATCGTCAGTCTCGGTCTTTGCGTCCTCGGTCTTGGCCTCGTCGGATTTCTCCTCGGTCTTCGCTTCGTCCTTCTTATCCTCGGTTTTGCCGGTCTGGACGGTCTGGCTCTCGTCCTTGGTATCGTCCTGTGCGGTGTTGCCGCCGCACGCAGCAAGGCCAAAGCAGAGCGTTAGTGCCAGCAGCATGGCTGTCAGCTTTTTCATAAAATTTCCTCCATATTGTTTATTTCTCCTGCGGATACTGATTAGACGGATTACGGTTCGGTTTTGTTCCCCAAATCCGGTGAATATCTGAGGCAACACCGCACAATTAAAGCTGCGGCGCTTTGCAGAAATTTTACGTCCTGACTTTGTTGCGGTTTCGCGGTAATACATCAAGTATTACCGCAAAACCGCGTCGCGTCAGTACACAAAATTTACTTGCAAATCGCTCTTGTTCAATCATGCGGTATTGCCTTGAAAATATTCGGCAGATTTCGCTCGACAATCTCGATGATGACCGTATCGCCCTCCTGCACCTGCTCCAATGGATACGGCATCTGCCGGGTGATGATCGCCTCACGAAAATCCTCCGCGAGAAACGGATGCAGCGCATTGCCGAACGAATCGCGGCACAGCAGCAGCCGACCGTTCGGCGCATTCTCCTGTGTGGTCTGCATGAGGATATCCTCGTCCGAGCGCGGCGGGTTCACATACGAAAACGAGGTCTGATACACCTGCGTTTCCTCCTTTTGCGTGCCTTTCGGATACAGCATTTGGTAAAGATCGCCGCTGTGGCTCCGCTCGGTCGTATATTCCTCATCCGTGAACGATGTATGCGGCAGACCGAGCGTGTTCATCAGATAATCATGTGCGAGCGCGGCGCCGCGGTTCGTCCAGTGCGAGTCGGTCTTATAATACAGCACGTTTGCGTGTGCGCGGAACACGGAGAACAGGTCGGCGTAGTTCACGCCCTCCTGCTCAAGATACGGCAGCACGCGCTCATAGTTGCCGTCCGCGTCCTCGGTCAGATAACGCGCAGGCATGTGCTCCGGATAAAGCGAGCTTTTATTCGGCGCAATCGTGAACAGAAAGCGTGCGCCGCGACTCTCGCAATAGTCCTGCATGGATTTTACGGTCTGCGCCAGCTGCTGCGCCTCACTCTCGGTCAGCGTTGCGTGATTCTGATAATCATCGAGCGTTTTCGCGTAGTACAGCCAGCCGTCCGTGCCGTAAATGACGTCCTCGGCAGGCGAGGTACACAGCAGCCTGGTCTGCAGCGCGGCATTCGCAGTGACGAGCTCCTGGCGAAAGCCGAAATGGTCGGCAACATAATCAGTCAGGTCACCGAGAAACTCCGCGTTCCAGCCAGTCTGCGCGTTCCACAGGCGCGGCTTGGGCGTGAGATGCTCATTGCCTGCCGCCTGCTGCTCAGGCAGCACGAGCATACCCGCCGCCGGAATCAGGCACAGCGACAAAAACGCCGCTGTAAACCATTTATATTTCATATTTCACCTCAAAATCGGAAGTAAATGAACGGATTAAACGAGCCTGCCGCAAGGTACATCATGCACAGCAGCAGCAAACCCAGAGAGCCGATGAACGTCACACTCTCACGTTTCGGCGTATGCTCACGGGCCACAGGCGTACACAGGAGCAGTGCAAGACACAGGGTCAGTGCAAACGCAGGCGTAAATTTTGCCCAGACAGCCGCCGTGCCCATCCAATGCAGACCAATGCCGGAGAACATCGCGGCATACATGGCACCTGCCTGTGCCAGCGTGTCCGCACGAAACAACGTAAAGCCGAGCACGACCACGAGCAGCGTGTACAGCTGTCCGGTTCGTTTTCCCTTGAGCTTGTCTACCGGAATCGCACCGCAGTCCTCAAGCACGGAAAACAAGCCGTGCCACAGTCCCCAGAGGACGAACGTCCAGCTTGCGCCGTGCCACAGTCCGGTTGCAAAAAATACGAGAAAACGGTTGAGCCACGTCCGCGCATTCCCTTTTCGGTTGCCGCCGAGCGGAATATACAGATAGTCGCAGAACCAGCCGGACAGCGAAATGTGCCAGCGGCGCCAGAACTCCTTGATGGTGGTCGCGGTGTACGGATAATTGAAGTTTTCGCGGAAATGGAAGCCGAACATGCGTCCGAGACCGATGGCCATATCACTGTAGCCGGAAAAATCGAAGTAGATCTGCAGCGTGTAGCAAATGGCGCCCGTCCATCCTGCCAGCATGCCGATCTCTCCGGCAGGCAGCGCGAACACCGTGTCCGCCATCTGACCGAGCGCGTTCGACAGCAGCAGCTTTTTGCTCAAACCGCAGATAAACCGGCGGATGCCGAGTGCGGTCTCCTGCGGAGTGGTGCGGCGGCTGTCGATCTCCTGCTCGACGTCGTGGTATTTGACGATCGGTCCGGCGATCAGCTGCGGGAAAAACGCGATGTACAGCAGCACCTTCTTGAACGAGTGAGAGACCGTTTGTGGCTCCCGGTACACGTCGATGACGTAGGAAAGTCCCTGAAAGGTGAAGAACGAGATGCCGATGGGCAGCGCAATGCCGGTCAGCGGCAGACCCAGCCCGCACAGTGCGTTCACTGTGCGGATAGCAAAATCCGCGTACTTGAACACGGCGAGCAGCCCTATTCCGCCGATGACCGCGAGTGTGACACCGAGTTTGGCGTACTTTCCTGCGGCCAGCCGTCCGCAAACGTAGTTAAGCGCCACCGAGAGCAGCAGCAGCGGCAGGTAATACACCTGTCCGAACGAGTAGAACACCAGACTTGCGAGGAGCAGCCAGGTGTTTTTCGCATCCACGTTCGACAGCCTGCGATCGAGCAGAAACACGATCGGCACAAAGAAAAACAACGAAATTGCAGAACTAAATACCATAGATTAACCCTTTATGCACCGCAATTCCGTCTGCGGTGTTACTTTTTTGTCGATGTCGAATTGGCAACGGCAATACCTCCGCTGACCAACACAAGCGCCGCCAGATTGCGTACGGTGAAGATATTCTCGCCGAGCACGAGCGCGGAGAACAGCGTGCCGAACACCGGAATCAGGAAGCCGAACAGGCTGACCTTTCCGACCGGAAATTTACCCAAAAGCGCCGTCCAGATGGTAAACGCGGCCGCAGACAGCGCGATCATGTAGCCGAGCAGCAACACGCCGCCGAGCGTCACCCGACCGAGTGCGCCTCCGCCAGCCGTGCCGACACCCAACAGAAAACAGCCGCCGATGAGCAGCTGCCAACCGGTCAGCAGCATGGGATCACGGCCGGGCGTGTAAATGCGCGAAACAAGCGCGCCCGCGCCCGCCGATACCGCGCTCAGCAGCACCAGACCGTCACCGGTGAGGTTGAAGCCGTTCAGTCCGCCCAGTCCGAGCGCGAGCACGCCCGCAAAGCCGCAGATGCAGCCAAGCGTTTTCCGTCGGTTGAGCTTGTCATTCGGCAGCAGGCAATGCGCCAGCAGCAGCGCGAAAAACGTCTGCGTGCCGGAGAGCACCGAGCCTTTGGTGCCGGTCGTACCGCTCAGACCGATGTAGTAGCACACATACTGCAGCATGCTCTGAAACAGGCTGATTGCCAGAATCGGCTTGATTTCGTCCCGTTTGGGCACGATTCGGTGCCCTTTCAGCCCAGTTGCGAGCAGCACAAGAATTCCCGCCAGCGCAAACCGCCAACCGGCGAATACAAGCTGCGAAAACGGCGCGTCAACCGAAACAGCGAACAGCTCGTACCCGCGCTTGACGCACGGCGCCGCACTGCCCCAGAGCGCGGTGCATAAAACCGCCGGTAAATATAATTGACGTAACAGACTGCGTTTTTGTTCCCCCATTTTGATACTCCCAGACAAATTTTTTATGATTGGTGCTATCAGTATACCATACTTCCCCATGCTCCTGCAAGAAAGGGAGTTTTATCGGACTTTCTCTGTGGTACACTGTCCTCAGTAAAAAAGAGAGGTGAAGCCATGATCTACACTTGCGACACCAAATGCTGCCACTTTATCTTCTTCGGCAGCGCTGAAACCCGCGTCTGTCCGGATTGCGGCAAACACAGCATCCGGCCGTCCACGCTCGAGGAACGCGCCGCGTTCTTCCGCCGCCAGATTGAGTTCGCGCAGGAGCATCCGACCGGATAAGGCAATACCGCATA
>NZ_JAQCWA010000043.1:0-4585 GCF_027684505.1 Butyricicoccus sp. AF18-9LB | reverse complement strand
GCCGGAACGACATCAGGACACAAAATTTCCGTAAAGCGCCGCAGCTTTAATTGTGCGGTGTTGCCTTCATCAAAAGAAAAACCCTTCCGAATGTTGTCCTCGGAAGGGTTTCACTTACTGTCTTCAGTTGTCATGTGCGGTTACGGCTCCTCGTGTGATGTTTTTTTAATCAGACGATTACCTGCCGCGACGATTGGTACGGTTCATGCTCTTAGCGTTGATGTGTTCGCCTTCCAGTTCTACCATGCGAGCGTTTACCAGTCCATTAAAGAAACTTCTCATACCCATAATCTTTGCACTCCTTTTCAGTGATTCAGGTGATTGTATTTTTGAGATCCTTTCCTGATCTCTGGTATTATAATACACTTTCCCTGAAAAGAATACAAGAGCAAGTTTTTATGAATATCTCACAACTCAACCGTCATAATTTTATGCAGTTTGCACAGTGTAACTCGACACCTTATACATAATTAACCGAAACCACTTATGAACTTTACATAATAAATCAGCGATACTCCTTCGCCAGTCGTTCAAACAGCGGCAGCGCACGCTCGATGGTCTCGGTTTTCACACAGTAAGAAATTCGCATATGACCGGGGGCACCAAAATCCGCACCCGGAACGACCAGAAGGTCATATTTCTTTGCGCGTTCACTGAAGGCGCGGTCGTCCGCCTCGAGCGTCTGCGGGAACAGATAAAACGCGCCGTCCGGCTTGACACAGTGATACCCCATCGAGGTCAGACCGTTAAAGAGCAGGTCGCGGTTGGTCTGGTAAACCGCAATATCGCTGGTCTGGTCGGCACAGCGTGCCGCCACGCGCTGGAACATACTCGGCGCACAAACATAACCGAGTGCGCGGCCTGCACCGCAGACAGCGGCATACAGCTCTCTGCTGTCGGCGGCTGCCGGCGGCACGAGCACATAGCCGATACGCTCACCCGGCAGCGACAGCGACTTGGAGTACGAGTAGCAGATAATGGTATCGTCGTAGAAATGCGGCACGAACGGCACCTGCACGCCATCATATACGATCTCGCGATACGGCTCGTCCGAAATGAGGTAAATCGGGTGACCGTATTCCTTCTCCTTGCCGCGCAGCATGTCGGCAAGGCACTTGATGGTCTGCTCGGAGTACACTGCACCGGACGGGTTGTTCGGCGAGTTGACAACGACCGCCTTGGTGTGCTCATTCAGGCGCTGTTCGAGAGCACCGAAGTCAATCTGAAAATCCGCGATAGACGGCGGCACAATGACGCACTTGGCACCGGCACCGCTTTCGATGAACATTTTATATTCCGGAAAATACGGTGCAAACACAACAATCTCGTCACCCTCGCAGACAATCGCCTTGAACGCACAAGAGAGCGCGGCTGCCGCGCCTGCAGTCAGGTACAGGCTGTCGCCGGTGTAGTCCGTGCCGAAACGCTTGTTAAGGCTGTCCGCCAGTGCGCCTCGCACATCTGTGGCCCCCTGTGCCGAGGTATAGCCGTGCAGTGCAACCGGATCACCTGCCGCCTCGACGTAAATCGCCTGACGAACCGCCTCCGGGGCGGGTACGTTCGGGTTGCCGATCGAGAAATCGAATACGTTCTCGCGGCCAACGATCGCCGCACGGCTGTTGCCGTACTCGAACAACTCGCGGATCGTCGAACGGCGGCTGCCTAAATCCATCATGTGCTCATTTATCATGGTTATCTACTCCTGTCAGGGGTTCTCCCTGTGAAAATTACTGCCCTCATTATATCATACTATTTTATCAGAGTGAAGATGGAAATTGGAAATTGAAGGGTGCGTTCCTCTCTTTTGTGTTACGGGAGAGCACGCTGTGCTCCCCTGCGGGATCATTGTGCAGAGCGGGATGGTGTCCCGCCGTTTCCCGCCAAATAACACAATAAAAAACGGAGAACAGAAAGCAAACGTCAGACGCTTATTTTCCATTCTCCATTTTTCCATTATCAATCCGCCAAGCCGATAGCTGCCGAAAGCGGCATTGACAGCACAATGCCATGACTGCGGGTCTTCATTCCGACCGCCTGCATCAGCGCCGTCATAACCTGCTGTTTCTCATCGCTTCGCACCACGAGGAACACGATTTCCTTTTCGGCCTGAATTTCGATACCGAAAAATCGTTTAACCTCATTTTCCGCAATACCGCGCGCTGAAATGACCGTGCCGCCGCGTGCACCGGCCTTGCGCGCCGCATCCATCGCCACGTTGGTATAGCCGCGCTCCATCACAACTGCTACAACGTCAAAACCGTCGTTCTTCTCTGTCTCGTGCATCCGGCTGACCTCCTTTTGCTCCTCGTCTGCAGCGGTCAGCAGCTTGTGCCACCGCAGACCAATGCCTGTAATCGGAATGGCAAACGCGATTCCACGTCCGGGATATCGCATTTCCAGCTCGCGTCCGAGCCTTTTGAGCAGGCGAACGCCGGTCTGACGGCTGACCATACACATCACAATGGCCTTTGCCGTTTCACCGATGCCGAGCAGGTCGAGCATTTCCGTGCGCGCCGTGCCGTGTGCCATACACACAAAGTCCACCGGCGCCTGTTCCTCACGATAGATACGCAGCACCTTTTCGCCCTGCTCCACGTCAACAACGGCCGCTACGACCTCTACCGCGCTCTGCACCGTCATCTGCGGTCGGTTTTCACTCATGCTCTGCTCCCTCCAAAACGATGATGCTATCCTCATCCTCTGCGGAAACATCGGACGCATCCTCGCTGTTCTGTTTCTTTTTATAGATGAGACCCAGCACCTGAATGGTAAGCAGCGGGGTCATGGCTACCATAGCTACAATACCGAAGGCGTCAGTCATCACGTTGCCGCCGAGCGCTTCACACGCGCCCATGGCGAACGGCAGCAGGAATGTGGTCGTCATCGGACCGGATGCAACGCCGCCCGAGTCAAATGCGATGCCGGTGAAAATTTTCGGCACGCAGAAAGTCAGTCCCAGTGCGGCAAGATAACCCGGCACCAGTATATAATAGATTGAAATGCCTGTCAATACGCGCAGCATAGCCATGCCGACCGAGCAGGCCACGCCGATGGACAGGCTGAGCATCATCGCTCTCTGCGAGATGCCGCCGTTTGTGATGGACTCGACCTGTCGATTGAGCACATGCACGGCCGGCTCCGCAGTCACCAGAAAATAGCCGATAAGCATGCCAAGCGGCACCAGCACCCATTCCTGTCCGCTCAGCGCCAGCTGCTGTCCGAGATAATGGCCCACGGGCATAAATCCGACGTTTACACCGGTCAAAAACAGCGACAGACCGGTAAATGTGTACACAAAGCCTACGCCGATCTTGCGCAGCTGCATGGCATGGAATCTGCGGAAAATCAGCTGAAATACCGCGCAGAACAGGATGATTGGCACCAGTGCGGACAAAACCTCGTGTATGTACGCGGGCAGCTCCACCACAAATGTGTGCGCTGCCTGACGAGTGTCCTCCACGTCCGGCACGGTCACTGCCGTGTAGCCTGCACCGTTTGTCGGATAGAAAATGCCGAGCAGCAGCACCGCCAGCACCGGCCCAATGCTGCACAGCGCAACCAGACCAAAGCTGTCCTCCTGTGCGCCGCTATCGCCTCGGATGGAAGCTAAACCGACACCGAGCGCCATAATGAACGGTACGGTGACCGGTCCGGTGGTCACGCCGCCCGAGTCAAACGCCACAGAAACGAACTCGTTCGGCACGAAAGCCGACAGGATAAACACCACCGCGTAAAACACAATGAGCAGCAGCGACAGACGAATCTTGAACAGCGTACGCAGCATAGCCAGCACGAAAAACAGACCGACGCCGACCGCGACCGTCCAGATCAGCACATTGTTTGGAATGGACGGCACCTGACCGGCCAGAACCTGCAGATCCGGCTCCGCGATCGTGATGAGTATGCCGATGATGAGCGTAATGAGTATCACGATGAACAGATTTTTCGTGCGCGGCAGCTGTGCGCCGATACCCTCGCCCATAGGCGTCATAGATACGTCCGTGCCGAGTGAAAACAATGCCATGCCGACGATAAGCAGCGCCGCACCGGTCAAAAACAGCACCATTGTGCCGACCGGCATCGGTGTGATCGTCACGCTGAGCAGCAGCACGATGATCGTGATCGGCAGGACAGACGACACCGACTCGCTGATTTTTTCTTTCAGAATTTTGTTCATTCTCGACCCCCTGCTTGCGATAAAATACCAATTTAGGCTATTATATCATATAAGGAGAGGTGAATTCCAGTGAACAGGGAATTCTTAACGAAAACAAAACACCGACTCTTTCGAGTCGGTGTTCGGTGTGCGCGATGAGTTATCTTCCCGGGCCGTCGCCAGCCAAGTATTGTCACTAACTACTGTGTTCGGAATGGGAACAGGTGTACCCTCGTCACAATAATCACGCACTTACTTTCTTGTGAACAAGAAAGTAAGCAAAGAAAACTTTACCTGCGCTTACGCGCTCTTGTTCAAAAGAAACCTTATTTAGAAACATATTACTATGTTTGCTACTTTGTTATACCGTCAGCACTGTTATAAAAGATTGGTGACCCGTGGGAGAATCGAACTCCCGTTTGCGGCGTG
>NZ_JAQCWA010000042.1:0-14047 GCF_027684505.1 Butyricicoccus sp. AF18-9LB | reverse complement strand
CAAACGCCAGTACCAGTGCAAGAACCTTTTTGAGATTCGCGGGAAAATCGCAAAAAGACTTTAAACACCTGAAAATGCCGGAAAATAGACGGTGCATGCAACAATTTCGCAAAAACAAAACCGCTGCAAACATCCACAAACTGGATATCTGCGGCGGAATATGTACCGAAAAATCAACAGAAAAAATTTTAATATTGCTTCACAGCCTGAAACCGCCCATTGGGACTATCCCGAATTCTGTGTAACCGCCCAAATGCGGTGTAAAATAGAGCTTAATATTTCAAGGCGGGAACGGCGTTGGCTGCGCCCGCCTTGTCTACAACATAACGCCGACATGGGCGGAAGTCAAGGGGCACCCTCGTCCATTGGAGCCTCGGCGGCGGCGCAGCGCCCCTTGCCCTTCGAGCCGGATTGTTAATCCGGCATCCGATCCTCAAAATAGATTGCCAGCTGGGCATGAATCATGCTCCAGTCCTGTTTGCGGCCGGTCCACTTTTTCGTGATGTCGATCATCGCCAGATACAGCATTTTGAAAAGGCTGTCATCGGTCGGAAACACGGATTTCGACTTGGTTACCTTCTTGAGCTGACGGTTGAATCCTTCGATAGTGTTGGTTGTATAGATCAGCCGCCGAAGTGCCTGAGGAAACTTAAAATAGGTACTGAGATTTGCCCAGTTATCCCTCCACGACTGAGAAATCTTAGGATATTTCTTGTCCCAGTGTTCTGCGAACGTGTCTAACGCAGCCAAAGCAGCCGGTTCATCTACCGCTGCGTAGACTGCTTTCAAGTCAGTCATAAGTGCCTTCAAATCCTTGTAGGAGACATATTTGCTGGAATTTCGAAGCTGATGGATGATGCAGTTCTGGATTTCCGTCTTGGGATAGACCGCCTCGATCGCCGCAGAAAAACCGGTCAAATTATCCGTACAGGCAATGAAAATATCCTCGACGCCCTGATTTTTCAGGCTGTTCCGTACGGTAGCCCAGAATTTCGCACTTTCGTTCTCGCCAACCCACATTCCCAGAACATCCTTCCGACCATCAAGATCAATACCGATGGCGATATAGACGGCCTTCTTTACAATCTGTCCTTCACTGCGGACATGGTAGTGAATCGCATCCAGAAAAACAACCGCATAAATGGACTCCAGCGGCCTCTGCTGCCACTCTTTCGCTACGGGAAGGTTTGGAAGGTTTTATCTGTGATACGGCTTACTGTGGTATCAGAGACATCTACGCCGTAAATATCCTGAATATGTGCTTCGATATCGCTGGTCGTCATGCCCTTGCATACATCGACAGAATCTTCTCCTCGATGTCCTGGCTGATGCTGGTCTGATTTTCCGCAGCACCTTGGGGTCGAATTCGCTCTTGCGATCCCGCGGCACAGATACCTCTACATCGCCAAAACTGGTGCGCAGGGTTTTGCTGCTGTGCCCGTTCCGGCTGTTATCCGTTCCTTGTTCTTGTAGTCATACCGGTTGTAGCCCAGCTGATCGTCCAGCTCGGCCTCCAGACCGTTTTCCATGAACTCCGCGATAGTGTCCTTGAACAGTTCCTGAATGTCATCCTGCTTCTATTCTACACCTTGTTGGAGGTTTACACAAAGTTTGGGATGAAGTCCGCCCGTTCCACCGTTACAACAGCCTGCTCCTGCGTATACCCATCCTTAGGACGGAACCGGTTATTCTCCTTGCCCGGCATAATGCCGATCTCGCGCATCGCATACACACTGCTGCGTGCCCAATCGCCAAGCTGGGTATCATCGGCGTTTGGTTTATCGCTTGCAGCACCGACTCCCGCCGCCATGCTGCTTGCGATCAGCGCGGCTGCACACAAATAACGCCGTTTTTCATAAAAAATACCTCCTGCCTGTGAAGTTCTTCACTTACTATAACCGTTAGACGGGGGAAGTGTGACAAAGTTCTCTCAAAAACTTATTTTCGTGTCACAGTTGACAGGGACAGAAGGGTTATATACTATATATTGTATATAAATTCATTTGGCAAGGGGATAGGGAGCATGAAAAAACGAATGGTTATGCTGCCCGTGCTCGTGCTGTGCGGCTGTATGCCGATGCAGATACCGCATTGCTCGGTATCGTCACCGGCTGCGAGAATGGCACGTTTCGGCTGACGCGCGAGCTTTCGCATTAGGAGGCAGCAGTGATTCTGCACCGACTGTACAACGTGCTGTGCGGTACGGTTTCGAGCGGAAATTCTGCGAAAATCTATGCCGACAACGGCAGTATCGGCCTTTGGGCGAAGGATTCGGTTTACGCGATGCAGCAGGGCGGCATCCTGCAGGGCAAGAGCGGCAGCAAATTCTGCCCGAAGGATGGCTGCACCATCGAGCAGGCGCTCGTCACCATGCTGCGCATGACACAGAGACGTAATCAGGGAGGAAAATCATGCGTATTGTGAAAAAATACTGGCTGCCGCTGCTGGCGCTTGTGCTTGCGATTGGACTGGCGGCCTGGCGAATCGGCTATCTGGAGCGGACGAACACGTCGCTCAGCATAGAAATCGGCAGCAGGGAAGCCCTGCAGAACGGTGAACCGATCACGCTGGAGAATCCGGTTATTCTGTACAAAAACGAGCCATATATCCCACTTTACGAGGTTGTAGAGCGCCTTGGCGGTACGACAGACGGCAAAACCTACACACTGCACGGTGCTGAGACCGCTGTCTCCGGCGTGGAACGAAATGGTGTACTGTACACACCGTTTTCGTACCTGTGGGACAGTCATATTCCGCAGATACGGTGGGATAAGAGCCGTAATCGCGTTATTATCACCGAGGCACCGGATGAAATTCCACTGACCCGTCGGTGGCTGTTCTGGCGGCACAAAACCGTGCGCGGACTGCGTGTCGGAGACAGCGAAGCACGGTTCCTCGATCTGTACGGCTCACTTGACGCACGGGACGAAATGATGATTGACTTGCTGCATGTCACCATCGAAAACGGTGTCGTCACCGAGATTTCCATGGGACGTTATGAGTAAGCAAAAAGGACTTCGTAAAAACGAAGTCCTTTTTGGTATGGCTGGTTATTTGATGATTTGATACATGCGCTCGATGGTCACAATGGACTGCTCTGCGGTGTAGCCGTCGGTTGGGCAGAACCGATTATTTTCCTTGCCCTGCATGATGCCGGTCTGGCGCATGGCGTAAACGCTGCCGCGTGCCCAGTCCCCAAGCTGTGCATCATCGGCGTAGGCAGGGTCGACAATCAACTCGGTCTGGCCGCCGAGTGCTGCGTACAGGCGGTCGAGCATGGTGGCCGCCTCCTGGCGGGAGATGGTCTTGTACGGACGGAAGGTGCCGTCCTCGTAGCCGGTGACAATGCCGAGTACGGCGGCATTGTTCACGTTCGGGTCGTCCCTGCAATCGGTGAACTTGGTTTCCAGAGCCGGAATCTCCTTGTTGGGATAAATCTTGTTGTACAGGTTCATCGCCAGCATGGTGAAGTTTTCGCGGGTAATGTCCAGCTTGGGATAGGAGAACGACTCGGTGAGACCGTGCTCTTCTGCGGCAGCGACTTCGGTCTTGGCCCAGCTGCTGTACTCCTTGACGTTTGCGGGCAGCAGGGTTTCGCCGCCCTTGCCATCCAGCAGATAAGATTTTGTGCCTCTGCTGCGTGTGCCGATAAAGTGCTGATCGTACCAGAAAATCTGGTTAAAATCATGCTTGCCGACAAATTTTCCGGTTTTCGGGTCGAACAGACCGCAGGTGCCGTTGCCGTCCGCGCCTGCCTTGCCAACACGTTCCCACTTAGTGCTTCCAGTCTTGGCGATGAAGAAATCAGCGTACCAGTCCGGTACCATGTCGATGTCGTCGAGAATGATGTTCATGTCTTTGTCGGCCAGAGCAAAGAAGGTGACATCTTCAATCAGTGTAGCCGGACCATCGGCAGAATGCGAATCATATACTGGCTTTTTCACATTTTTGTAGAGTATGAACACATTGCTGTTCGGCTCATACGTTGCAAGCTCATAACCGGACGGCAGCTTCATCGGCGTCAGCTTGCCGGTTTCATCGGCGAACCAGTAGCTGGGGTGATGATCCGCATCGTACTGGCTAACCAGTGTTTCCGTGCCGCCAAGCGGAATATAATAATCGTACTCCACCGGAACGACCAGCTTTCCGGTCGTTTTGTCCAGAATACCATACTTGTGTGTGCTGTCAGCTGTTAGGTTAACCAAATACTGTTTCGCGTTGAGGTTCGAGAGGATAATCTCACAGTTTTCACCGGTAAAGCCGAGTGTTTTCAACTGACCGTAATCCTTGATCTCCTGCTGTACCTTAGTCATAGCCGATTGCAGCGTATCCTGTGCCGAACTGGACAGTTCCGCCGCCTGTGCCGAGAACAGCAATGCACCGCTTACCACAACACCGAGTAACGCCTTCTGAAACCGTTTCATATTTTTCCTCCTTTTCACTGTTAATGCTTATACTCTCTATCCTGTATATGACAATAACAAATGCCATCGACAGCACGGCTGCTGCTGCGGTGGGGGAATTGCCATATATTAGCTTAGACGTTTGTTCCGTATGGTTTGTTCCGCATGTTTCAAAAATTTTTTCTCTGACATCGAATTGGTACGTCAAATGCATAGCCGGAACGGCATGAAAAGCGTATCGTATGCTCATTTCTGCACAGGAGAACTATTATATTTATTGTATCGCTTTTTCTGAAAAACCGCAATAGGAAAGCAGCAGAGGCGGGATTGAAAAAACCTCAAACCGGCGGCGCACATGGTTTGACAGACTGAATCCATTCTGGTATAATATTTACACGCCGCCATGGCGGAACTGGTAGACGCAGGGGACTTAAAATCCCCCGGTAGCGATACCGTGCCGGTTCGATTCCGGCTGGCGGCACCAGAAAAACCCCGTATTTCTTACGAAATACGGGGTTTTTCCTGTCAGTTTGATTTAATTCTTGTTAAATACAGACTTATCCAGTGCGCCGTCCTGATGCGCCACGATCGTGGTGCAGACAGCGTCGCCGGTGATATTAACGGCAGTACGCGCCATATCGAGGATACGGTCGATACCCATGATCAGACCGATTCCGGCAACCGGCAGACCGACCGAATCGAATACCATCGCCAACGTAACCAGACCAACCGACGGCACGCCTGCGGTACCGATGGAGGCGAGCGTTGCGGTCGCAATAACGGTCAGATAATCCGCAGGGGTCAGCTGGATGCCGAACGCCTGTGCAACGAATACAACGGCAACGCCCTGCATGATGGACGTACCATCCATGTTGATGGTCGCGCCGAGCGGGATGGTGAAGGACGAAATACGGCGGTTGACGCCGATTTTTTCCTCCAGCGTGTCGATATTCATCGGGATAGTGGCGTTAGAGGTTGCGGTCGAGAACGCAAAGCCCATAACCGGAGCGAATTTCTTGAGGAAACGCAGCGGATTGAGTCTCGTAAGCAGCGCCAGCAGAATCTGGTATACGCCGCAGCACTGGATGAACAGCGCCAGCAGCACCGCGCCCATGTACTTGAACATTGGCACCATGGCGGAGAAACCGAGACCGGCAAAGGTCTTAGAGATCAGGCAGAATACACCAATGGGAGCCAGACCCATGACCATCATGGTCATTTCCATCATAATATCGTTGCCCTGCTGGAAGAAGTTCGTTACCAGCTGGGTCTTATCCTGCAGCTTGGCGAGGATAACGCCGATGATGAGCGCAAACACGATAACCTGCAGCATTTCGCCGTTGGCCAGTGCGCCGATCGGGTTTTTCGGGATAATGTTCAGCAGGGTTTCCGCAAAGCTGACCGAATCCGAAGAAGCGGTGACTTCGGCGGTCTGGATCTGCGACATATCCAAGCCCATGCCCGGCTTGATCAGCAGACCGATGCCGAGTGCAACGGCAACTGCCATCATCGTGGTGAAAATGTAGAAGCCGATGATTTTTACGCCGACCTTGCCGAGCGTTTTACTGTCGCCGATGGCAGTAGCGCCACAGATCAGCGAGCAGAATACCAGCGGTACGACCAGCATCTGCATCAGGCGGATAAAGCCCTGACCAACAACATAAAATACGCCGTTTACCAGCACGTTCTGCACAAAATCCACATCAGCTGCAAACATATTGAGTGCAATGCCGACAATCGCACCGGCGATCAGCGAGATGAAGATCTTTGTAGTCAGACCGAGTTTCTTTTTCTCTTTTACTTCATTCATTTATTTACTCCCGTCTTCCGGTGAGCCATGTATTCGCTCAGCGCGTCATGCCAGTCCGGCATTTGATACAAACCAGTGATACGCAGCATCATGTTATCCAACAGCGTAAAGCGCGGACGCAGCGCAGTGTTCTCGGAGGCCGAGGTGACTGGCACATTTTCCTTGCCGGCGAGACGCAGAATTTCGCGGGCGTACTCTGCACGGGAGCACGAGCCGTCGCACGATGCGTGAAACAGGCCGTACTCGCGGCTGTGCATCAGGCAGTCGATAAAGCCGGCGAGCGCTTTCGCCGAGGTCGGGGAGGAAATCTCGTCCTCCGGCAGATGGACCGCGCCTTCCTTTGCCGCCGTATCGAGCACGCGGTCAACAAAGTCGTACGAGCCGACGCCGTACAGCCACGACGAACGCACGATAACATGCTTGTCGGTCAGTTCGCGCACGAGCTTTTCACCGGCGTACTTGCTCTTGCCGTACATCGTGGTCGGATGGGGATCGTCAAACTCACAGAAAGCCTTGGCTTCGTCGCCGCCGAATACGTCGTCGGTCGAGATCTGAATGAATTTTGCGTCGATGCGTCTTGCAGCGGTCGCCAGATTGCGGGCGCCGATGGCGTTGATCTTATACGCTTCTTCGGGGTTCTCCTCGCAGGCCTGCACGTCGGTCAGGCCGGCACAGTTAATGATGACATCCGGATGGTTGATATCGGCAAAACGGCCGACAACGGATACATCCTCAACCGGTACATCGCGGTCGCTGGTTACCAGCTTATATGCTGTGTTGCCGCCGAAACGATGACTAAGCGCGGAACCCAGTCTGCCGCTTGCTCCCGCGATCCAAACGCGGGTCGTAATACTGTTCATAAAACACCTCTCCTGTCGGCCCGGTGCAGCGGAACTGCTCCGGCGCGCATTACCCATTTTATGGGCTGTATATTCAGTATAGCACAAAATCGTTAAAAAAACAACAAAATATGCGGTCTCTTTGCATAAGTATGCTTGCATTCCTGCAAACTATCCGATTTGTGCAAAACTTCTTTGTATTTTTATACAAACTGACAAGACAGCTCAGCCGAAGAAAAGAAACAGCCAAAAGCGCGGAGAATTTTTTGGGAATATGGACGGCCAATATCTGTCAGCGCTATGATGTCCGTACACCGATCGACGGTATCCGCGGCATGGTCGAGATCAGCCGCCATTATGCGGAAAATGCTGTAGATCACCTCTCTGCATACGAAGCGGGGAGATGGTTTATTTTATATGAAAACATCTGATTTTTATTGTGCAGAATGCTGTAAAAACCTGCATTGACCTATGCGGTTTTCGGTGATATAATTAACGGATAACAGTGTGGATTGAATCACATAATTTGCCAAGCGTTATTTTGTCTCGAAGGAGGAGCAGGAAATGAAACCGGTTCTGGAGGTTTGTGCCCACTCGGTCGAGTCTGCGGTAAGCGCGGAGCGCGGCGGTGCTATGCGGCTGGAGTTATGCGCAAATTTAATGATCGGCGGTACTTCACCGGATGAGGATCTGTTCTGCATGGTGCGGGAACGGGTTTCCGTACCGGTTCGTGTGCTGCTGCGTCCGCGCTGCGGCGATTTTTTGTATACGGAAAGCGAATTTGAGCTGCTCTGTCGTCAGGTGAAGCGTTTTGCCGCGCTCGGCGCGGACGGCATTGTCATCGGCGTGCTCACACCCGAGGGTGATCTTGACGAGGCGCGCATGGAAAAGCTGATCGCGCTTGCAGGCGGCTGCGGTGTGACGCTGCACCGTGCGTTCGATGTCTGCCGCGACCCGTTTGCGGCGTTGGAAACCGCAAAGCGGCTGGGTGTGGATACCATTCTGACCTCGGGGCAGCAGGCGGACTGCACCGCAGGCGCGGATTTGCTGCGCGCGCTGGTTGCAAAAGCAGGAGAGGATGTGCAGATTCTGGTCGGTGCAGGCGTAAATGCTGCGGTAATCCGCGCATTGCAGCCGAAAACAGGCGCGAATGCCTTTCATCTTTCCGCAAAGCGGGTGGAAAACAGCAGAATGCAGTTTCGGCGCGAAAATGTGCCGATGGGGCTGCCCGGACTGAGCGAATTCAGTTTGTGGCAGTGCGACGAAAATGCAGTCCGTGCGGCGCGTGAAGCGTTTGATGCGTGCTGCGGTGCGGGTCAGGAGGCGCGGACGTGAAAATAGAAAAGGTACTCAACAACAATGTTGTGGTCGCGCTGGATGAAAACGGTGCGGAGACCGTGCTGATGGGGCGCGGTCTGGGCTTCGGCCGCCGCGAAGGTGACGAAGCACCGCCGGACAAGGTGGAAAAGCGGTTCACGCTGCACTCGGATCAGCTTTCCGACCGGTTCCAGCAGCTGATAACAAGCATTCCGCTGCCGCATTTCCTGATGAGCGAACGCATTATCAACCATGCGAAGATTGCGCTCGGCAAGGAGCTGTCGGACAGCATTTACGTTACGCTGCCCGATCATATCTCGGCGGCCGTCAACCGCTATAAGGAGGGCATTGTGCTGCCCAATCCGCTGCTGTGGGACATCCGGCAGCTGTACAAGGACGAATTCCGCGTGGGACTCAAGGCGAATGAAATCGTCAAGGAGGAGACCGGCGTGGAGTTTACGGATGATGAGGCAGCGTTTATCGCGCTGCACTTTGTCAATGCACAGCTCGGCGGTGAAATCCGCGATATTTACGACATGACCTATCTGCTGCAGACGGTTTTTCGTATCGTCTGTGACGAATACGGTTTTTGTCCGGACAGTGAATCGCTCAATTACTACCGGTTCGTCACGCACCTCAAGTTCTACGCGCGGCGTATCGTCAGCGGAGAAGGCTACGGCGACGAGGACGGCGATCTGCTCGATGTGGTGCGGTTCAAGTATCCGAAGGCGTATGCCTGTGCGGACAAGATTCGCGCGTACGTCCAGAGGGAGAAAAATTTCCACTCCGGACAGAATGAGCTGCTGTATCTCACCATCCACATCGCCCGTGTGATGGAGCACATTGATGATAAAAAATAATCACGGAGTCCGTGCTGTACAAGCAGTGCGGACTTGCTTTTTGTGCAAAATGCAGAAAAACAACGAGAAAATTTGGCAACTAATTCGACAGGTTGTTCTTGCCAAGGGGAGAAAAGTTTGTTATACTGCAATTAACAAGTGAACAGTATCCGTTTGAAATGGATTGTTACCGCTTCGGCGGGCAAAACCAGATTTCTCGCAGAAGTTGCTATCAAAGAGCAAGTTGTATCTGTGCAGAAGTTTGGTTCTTTTTATTTTCTGTATGTTTTCGGACAAAACAGGCATACTTAAGGCAACACCGCACAATTTAGTCGCAAATCACTCGTGTTCAATCATGCGGTATTGCCGAATCAAAAAGGTTGTGAGCAAAATGTTTGGTAAACTGAAAAATCTGTTTGGCGGCGACAACGGCATCGAGATAACGGCGCCGGTTGCCGGCAAGGTGGTAGCACTGGAGGACGTACCCGATCCCACGTTCGCACAGGGCATTCTCGGTCCGGGCATTGCAATCGAGCCGACCGAAGGACGCATCGTTGCTCCGGCGGACGGCACGGTGGATGTGATGTTTGAGACCGGTCACGCGGTATCGCTGACCACGGCGGGCGGTGCAGAGCTGCTCATCCACGTTGGCATCGACACCGTACAGCTGGAGGGCAGGCATTACAAGGCCTGCTGCAAGGCCGGTGATCAGGTCAGGAAGGGCGACACGCTGATCGAATTTGACCCAGAGGCCATCAAGGCCGAAGGCTACAAGATCGTAACGCCGGTTTTAATCTGCAATCCGGATACGTTCAAGGACGTAAAATCCGTGGCAGGAGAAACGGTTTCTGCAGGCGACGCACTGCTGCACCTGGAAACCAAGTAACGGAAAGGAAGTAATTCTGAGATGAAGACCATTGAATATACGATTACGGATGCACTGGGCATCCACGCTCGGCCGGCCGGACTGCTGGTCAAGGAGGCAGGCAAGTTTGCCTCGAAAATCATGATCGCCAGCCCGAAAAAGGAAGTCGATGCCAAGCGCATCATGGGCGTGATGGGACTCGGCGTTAAGGGCGGCGATACCGTAAAGCTTACCATCGAGGGTGAGGACGAGGAGGCCGCTGCAGCCGCAATGCAGGCGTTCCTCGAGGGTAATTTGTAAGGATTTCATTCCGCCGGGTGTGAACGGCGGTGAAATAGGGGGACGGAAACGGAGTTCGGCTCTCCTATCCGTCAACACAATCGGCCGCTTCGGCGGTCCACAAAATAAGGAGGGGAAACTCTTATGATGAAAAAACTGCAAAAGCTGGGCAAGGCCTTGATGCTGCCGGTAGCTGCGCTGCCGATCTGCGGTATCCTGATGGGTCTCGGCTACGCGATCGCTCCGGGCGTTATGGGCGTGCCGGGTGCGGCCACGAGCGGTGCACTGTATAACATTGGCTTCCTGTTGATAAAGGCAGGCGGCGCGCTGATTGACAATATGGCATGGCTGTTTGTCATCGGTGTTGCAGTCGGACTATCCGACGACCGCGAGGGTACCTCGGCACTGGCCGGTCTGGTATCCTGGCTGATGATGACCAACCTGCTGAGCACCGGCGTTGTTACCACGCTGATGCCCGCAATCGCGGATGATCCGGTAAAAACGCTGGCATTTGACAAGATCCAGAACGTATTTATCGCTATCATCGCCGGTATCATCGGCGCAAGCTGCTATAACCGCTTCAAAAACGCGAAGCTCCCGGACTGGCTGGCATTCTTCAGCGGCAAGCGCTGCGTTGCCATCGTAACCGGTCTGGTTTCCATCGCGGTATCCGTTGTCCTGCTGTTCGTATGGCCTGTCATCTTCAGCGCTCTGGTAGCTGTTGGCGAAGGCATCATCGGCATGGACGGTATCGGCGCCGGCATCTATGCATTCCTTAACCGTCTGCTCATCCCGACCGGCCTGCACCACGCGCTGAACAATGTATTCTGGTTTGACACCATCGGCCTGGGCGACCTGTCCCACTACTGGGCCGGCGACACCTCCGCAAACGTAGGCTGGAGCCTCGGTATGTATATGTCCGGCTTCTTCCCCTGCATGATGTTCGGTATTGCCGGTGCGGCTCTTGCTATGATCAAGGCTGCGAAGAACAAGAAGGCTGCTATCGGTCTGGTCCTGTCCGCTGCCATCTGTGCATTCATCTGCGGCGTTACCGAGCCGTTTGAGTTCGGCTTCATGTTCCTGTGCTTCCCGCTGTATGTTGTTTATGCAGCTCTGTACGGCATTTTCACCATCATCACCTACTATGTTGGCTTCCGCGCAGGCTTCTGCTTCTCCGCAGGCGCGACCGACCTCGTATTCTCGTCCTTCCTGCCGGCAGCGAACAACACGCTGATGATCATCCCGCTGGGTATCGCAGCATTCGTTGTATTCTATCTGGTATTCTACTTTGCGATTACCAAGTTCAACCTCAAGACCCCGGGCCGTGAGGATGAAGAAGCCGACTTCGCAGAGGTTGACAAGAATGCCAAGCTGGCAAATAACGACTTCACCGCAATTGCAGCTGCAGTCCTCGAAGGTCTGGGCGGCAAGGAAAATGTAGAATCTCTGGATAACTGCATTACCCGTCTGCGTCTGGAAGTCAAGGACGGCACGCTCGTCGACGAGAAAAAGATCAAGGCTGCAGGCGTGGCTGGCGTAATGCGTCCGTCGCAGACCGCAGTTCAGGTTATCATTGGCACCAAGGTCCAGTTCGTAGCCGACGAAATGGCAAAGATGCTGTAAAATCTACGCAACCAAACCTATCTTGTTTGCATATCACGAAATTGCGCTCCGCGCAATGGAAAGGGCGGGCACATTGCCTGCCCTTTCTATTTCCGGAGACAGAAGAAAGAGGTATTCCATGAAAATCATTCGCGCTAAGGATTATAACGACATGAGCCGCAAGGCAGCCAACATCATCTCGGCACAGGTTATTCTCAAACCGGATTCCGTACTCGGTCTGGCGACCGGTTCGTCGCCGATCGGCATTTACGAGCAGCTGATTAAATGGTATAACAAGGGTGATGTGGATTTCGGCGGCTGCACGACCTTCAATCTGGACGAATACCGCGGCCTGACGCCCGATCACGACCAGAGCTATCACTATTTCATGCACAAAAACTTCTTCGACGCGGTGAATGTGCCGGCAGAGCGCATCAATCTGCCGGACGGCGCGCAGCTTGACGCCGAGCGGGAGTGCAAGCGCTACGATGCGGCCATCAAGGCAGCGGGCGGCATTGACCTGCAGCTGCTCGGCATGGGTCTGAACGGACACATCGGCTTCAATGAGCCGGACGAGTATTTCTCCAAGGGCACGCATTGCGTGAACCTGACCGAGTCCACCATCGAGGCAAACAAACGCTTTTTCGTGTCGGCGGATGACGTGCCGCGGCAGGCGTACACCATGGGCGTGCAGACCATCATGCTGGCACGGCGCATCGTGCTGGTGGTTTCCGGTGAAAACAAGGCAGAGACCGTCCGTGAAGCGTTCTTCGGCCCGGTAACGCCTCAGGTTCCGGCATCCATCCTGCAGCTGCACACAGATGTTTCCATTGTAGCGGACGAGGCGGCACTGTCTAAGTGCGGCGATTTGCTCTAAAAAGGAAGAGAAGTTATGGAATTTAGCAATTTGAGGGTATATCAGCCGGACGGCACGTTCAAAACCGGCGGACTGTCCATCTCGGGCGACCGGATTGCATCCGCAGAGGTGAGCGCGGATGCGGTGGATATGGGCGGTCTGTACGCCGTGCCCGGACTGGTCGATCTGCATTTTCACGGCTGCATGGGCCGCGATTTCTGTGACGGCACGCATGAAGCTATCTCCACACTGGCAAAGTATCAGGCACAGATCGGCGTGGCCGCCATCTGTCCGGCGACTATGACCTATCCGGAGGACAAGCTGACACAGATTGCCGAAGCCGCCGCAACCTATCAGGTGGAGAGTAATGACGCGGCGCTTGTGGGCATCAACATGGAAGGCCCGTTCATTTCCGAGGCGAAAAAGGGTGCGCAGAACGGCGCTTATCTGCATGCGCCGGACGCGGCCATGTTCCGCCGGGTGCAGGAAAAAGCCGGCGGTCTGTTCAAGCTGTGCGATCTGGCACCCGAGCTGCCCGGTTCGATGGAGACGATCGACGAGCTGGCAGGCGAGGTGCGTATCTCGATTGCGCACACGACAGCGGATTATGACACCGCCTGCGAAGCCTTCAAGCACGGTGCCCGGCAGGTGACCCACCTGTACAACGCCATGCCGCCGTTTTCGCATCGGGCACCGGGTGTGATTGGTGCGGCCTTTGACAACGATAACGTGGCGGTTGAACTCATCGCGGACGGCGTGCATGTGCATCCGTCGGTCGTTCGCGCGACCTTCCGGCTGTTTGAGAACCGTGTTATCCTGATCTCGGACAGCATGATGGCGACCGGACTGGATGACGGCGAGTATTCGCTCGGCGGACAGGCGGTTACCGTGCGCGGCAACCTTGCCACCTTGCACGACGGCACGATTGCGGGTTCCGCAACCAACCTGATGGACTGCGTGCGCTCGGCTGTTAAAATGGGTGTTCCGCTCGGTCAGGCGATTCGTTCCGCGTCCACCAATCCGGCGCGCGCTATCGGCGTTGAGCACGATTACGGCTCGCTCGAGCCGGGCAAGCTGGCGAATGTGCTCCTGCTGGATGAGGAGCTGAACATTCACACGATTCTGCTGCGCGGCAGAATGCTGGGCTGAACAGCGATTTGATAAAGAAATGAAATGAAAAGAAACCGGCATCGGAAGTGAACTGCACCCCATTTGTTAGACAGTATGGTATACTATC
>NZ_JAQCWA010000041.1:0-14331 GCF_027684505.1 Butyricicoccus sp. AF18-9LB | reverse complement strand
TGCGGGATGAGGGCCTGCTTGACTTTCATAAAAGCCACTTTGTTTTGAAGGTGTGACAGTTTTATCCAAACAGGCGCCTCAAAATGGCAAGGTCTACATTGTATAGCTGCTTGTGCGGCATTTAGGCTACCGTTTGGATACGATTCGGATTACCATGCGAATGATATCTCAGTGACCTTGTAGATGTCTGCCATGCAGAACTGACGCACCCTTACCATATCTGCTTTGCTGCGAACATAGTTCTCATTCCGTAAAATATCTCGGTCTGCCGATCATAGTAAAGCCGATCTTTCCAGTCACCACCACATTATCGGAGCTGCTGGCGCAGTGGATGATGAGGATATTTCCGCTGCTGTCGAAGCCGCAGACGATCCCCACATGACTGTCGCCAGGATAAAAGACGAGGTCGCCCGGCTTGGCATCGTTCCAACTGATGGGTGTGCAGTAGCTGTGCTGGGCAGACGCCCCTCCACCATGGCCGATGATATACTGCCCTCCGCTCTGGTTGTAGAATACCCAATCGACAAACCTCGAACAATCTAAGCCGAACGGACGCACGGTCCCGCTGCTGGAGCTGCCTGCCGCTGTCACCTCCATAGGCGTTCCCCAGCGAGAGTCCCATCCAAGCACAAGGCTCTTTCCTCCCCAGAAGTAGTTTACCTTTCCCAAGAGCTGATACGCAGTCAATACCACCTGCTTGCGCTCCTCGCTGAGATCGGTGGGGAGCTTATTGATGATCTCCTGGATCTCCTCCGGAGACAGGTCGATATCCTGATAACTGCCGGTCAGCGCCATGAACAGCTCCTGATACTCCGGCTGCATCAGTTCTCCCAACAGCTTGCGCCGCTCGGTGTTAAACCGATACTCGTCCGCCATTTGCAGATGATCCTTGACTGTGACAGTGATGTGCAGGATAACGGTATCGCTTTCATCTTCATCACCGGAGACGGTTTCCACCCAATAAGAGATGGCGTTCATATCCCAGAAGATCTGACGCAGGATGTCCAGTTTTTCTGCCGTCAGCGTGGCGACTTCATCCGGCGAGGTATCATCCGTAGTCGTCCTCACCGCATAGATGGCCAGCACATCCCGCCAGTTAGCGATCATCGCCGCATTGCCGGCATTGTCCATATCCAATTCATCATGCGGATTCTCCGCCTTGATCTTCTCGATCCGGTCAGTAAACTCTCCATTCAATGTACGGACAGCTTCCGGCATGGTATAGCCTGTGCCGCTGTCCTCACCAGAGAAGAAAATGCCGAGGGGTGAGGCGATCAAAAGCCCTATGAGGCAGATCACCAGCACCATAGACACCACCGTACTGCCGCCTGCCATCATGGCGGCAAGCAGACTGCGGGCAGCGGCGAGGATCGCGCGAAGCGCCCTGCCTGCCGCCTGCGCGGTCTTCTGCACGGAATGTTCAGCCTGCCCGTCTTTCTTCAAAAGCGCTTTTTGAGAAGCTTTCGGAAACGGAATACTGGTCCTCTCTTTAATACTTTTGTGTGAAAGATCCTCCGCATTTTGTGCTGTACCGATCGTTTCCGAAGTGCCGAGACCTGGTGATGTATTCCGAAGCCGTCTGTTCTGCTCCGTCTGCCGAAGCCTCGTCTGCCGCATCGCCTTGCGTCCCTGTTCCCGGACGAATGCCCGCTGTCCTTGCCGCTGTGGCTCCGGTGCTTCTGTGACACTGGTTTTCACCTGTGTTTCGATATAGGTGTCCTTCGTCTTGACAGCTGCCGCTTTCTGCATCGCAGCGCGACGCGCTTGTGCCTGGGGCGTCGCAGCAGGTGTTTGGGTTTCTGCAAACTCTGTATCTTTGGTTCGGATGATGGGGCTTTCATTTCTGTGTGCATCTGGTGCTGACGCGCCATTCCGGGCAGGATCGCTCGGTTGCTCTGTGACTTTCTCCTTGCGCTGCTTCAACAGTTCCGCGGCGGCTCGCTTGGAGCCGCTGACTGCGGTATCCTCGATATCGTCGCCACCGTACTCATCCCGGCGTCCTTGCTGCGCTGTATCCCGGAGCTGGACCCGCAGGCGTTCAGCACTGTCATCCAGCCCCTTGTGCAGCAATAGTCGCACAGGCTACACTTCTCCACCACTGCAAAGCGGCCATTCGCCGGCTGGGGCAGCACTTCTGTTACCATGCTGTGACGCTCCAGCTTAGGGCTGGACTCATAGATCGTACCATAGCAGAAACAGCAGTAGGAGCCGCCTTTGGTAGTGACGGTGTGGTAGGTGTCATCTGCGTACTCATATGTTACGCGCTTATCCAGATCTTCCATGAACTCGGCAGCACAATCGTACAGGTTGTACACATTGCGGCCAAAGCCATAGCCGTTGATGCTGCCATTGCTGTTCATGGTGCCGCAGGTATCACACATTGCCTTGGTCCAGTGGTAGCCGGTGTAGTAGGCATCCTTACTGGGGGTACCATCCAGAATAATACCTTTCCCCTCACCGCCGAGCAGAGTGCCGTCCGAATACATGCGGGTCAGTGCCGTTTTTCCATCTCTGGTATATTCGGGCGTTCGCCAGGCAACGCAAAAAGCCGCCCTGGGCATCTGATGATCTCAGATGCCCAGGGCGGCTTTCTCCATGTGTGATTTGTTTTTTTACTTCGGCGTTTGCGGACTTACACGGCGCTTTCTGCTCAGGGGGTGTCCGTATCCGCAGTGTCTGCTTTATCGGCCACACAGGGCGCGACAGGGGGCTACGTAGGGGTATAAAAGGAAGCAGGAAGTCTGTTTCCGAAGAAGCAGGCTTCCTGCCCTATGTGCTGCTTATGACGCGCTGTCCAACGGGTTTGGGCGGTATCCATCCATAAGTTCATCATTTTCCATGATGAAGGAACGTGTCGTATCCTGTCCCCATGCAGTATCGTATTTTTCCATCAGATAATCGCTCAGTTCGGTTCTGTTCTGAATCTTTACCAGGCGGTACGGCTCCTGAAAGGCGACCTTTTCAATGAAGTACAGACTTCCGTCCTCTGCCGGCAGTAATACGCCCACGTGCCCGATAAACAGCGTATTGTCCGTATCCGAAAATCGGTCATGGAGGACAACGGAGATCAGACGGGCGGAACCGTCCTCAAAGGAAATACCGCGCTCCGACCAGCCCGCCTGAAGCGCTTTGACCTGATCCGCCGCCTCCGTGGTATCTGCGGCAGTTACCGGTGCAAACAATGCGCAGAACTTGGACGTGCTGTCTCCGCAGAGAACGGCGGGATCTGCGGCCAGCGTTTCAAGATCCATAAAGAGGGAGTCCTCGCCCTGCGTTTCCGGCTGATCTACTCCGGCGGTGACGAACTCACCGAACAGACTGAAGGCCGTGATCCGGCAGTTATAGCCGGGGAAGCTGCCGTTCTTCTCCGTCCACAGATCTTGCATCTCATAGGGGTCATATCTGGTCTCGGTGGTAGCGGCGCTCTCAAACCCGCCTGTCAGCCATTCGCTCTTGACGCTGGCATTGAACTGATCCACGCGGTCCAGCAGCAGCTTCGTTCGGGTCTCATCCACATTGGCATCTGCAAGCGCTTCGGTGAGCAGCTTGCGCGAGTCCGCGTCCGTCAGATTGGAGTACGTTACGGTTTCCAGCGGCGGCTGCGCTGAATCCGGCTCGGCTTGCTGCCCGCAGCCTGAGAGTGCCATGAGGAGGAAGCTGACCACCAGAAGCGTGGTCAGGGAATTTCTTTTCAGTTTCATAATTGATTTTGCCTTTCCTTTCATCGATCCTTGCGGGACAAAGCTGAACCTGCCGCACGGAACACTTAATATGGTAACCGACTCAGCAGGAAAAGTCCATATCAAGTATAACGTTTTCTTTTCAATTAGGTTATAGAGCCCACTTCAGATTATGTGTCCGACTCCCATCTGATAGGAAAAGCCGCTGCCTCACACGCCAGAAGAGGGGCGGGTGATACAGCGGCTGCTGGTTTTCTTTGTTTTTAAGCCTCGGTGTTCGAACCACACCAGACCATAAATTCGGCAGGGCGCATCTTAAAATGTCGCCTCTCGCAGGGCAAAACTGAAATTTTGAAAAATCGAGTTTTTGCAACTTATCCATTCTAAAAGTGGTGCGTTATATGCAAAAACACCGCACTTTCGTGCGGTGTTTTTGATGCTGCATCTTTCATCAACACATTCTGGAGCTTGTGGCCGGACTCGAACCGGCGACCTGCGCATTACGAATGCGCTGCTCTACCAACTGAGCCACACAAGCAGCTATTTGCTGCCGGAACGAGTCTTTTCTCGTTCACAGTGTTCTCAGTATATCATGCTTTTGAAAGTTCGTCAATATTTTTTTGAAATTTTTCTTGACATTCTCCGTGTATCCGTTATAATGGTATAGTATCCTTGCTCACATCAAAGGATGTGGGCCAAAAGTCCAAAAGGAGGTGCTAAGAATATGGCAAAGATTTCTGGCAAGTACGAGACTATCTTCATCGTTAACCCCAAGCTGGAAGAGGCAGCGGCTACCGCTGTTGTGGACAAGTTCAAGTCTCTCGTTGAGGCGAACGGCACGAACGTAGAGGTCGAGGACTGGGGCAAGCGCCGTCTGGCGTACCCGATCGAGGATCAGACGGAGGGCGTTTACACGCTGGTTCGTTTTGAGTCCAAGCCCGATTTCCCGGCTGAGCTGGACCGTATCTACAAGATCACGGACGGCATCATGCGTTCCATCATCGTCTGCCTGGACGACTAAGGCGGTGAACACCAATGCTCAATAAGGCGATTCTGATGGGTCGTTTGACCCGCGATCCCGAATTGCGCCATACCCAGTCCAACATGGCTGTGTGCTCGTTCTCGCTTGCGATCGACCGTGGTCGCAAGGATCAGAACGGCGAACGCCAGACCGACTTCATCGACTGTGTCGCATGGGGCCGTCAGGCAGAGTTCGTTGCACAGTGGTTCACGAAGGGTTCTATGGCAATCGTAGTCGGCCGTATCCAGTCCCGCCGCTGGCAGGACCAGAACGGCAACAACCGCACTGCAATTGAAGTAAATTGCGACGAGGTTTCCTTCGGTGAAACGAAGAAATCCCGCGATGCCTACAATGCAGGCAATCAGGGCGGTTTTGGCGGCTATGACAACGGATCGCAGATGCGGCCCGAGCCTGCCGCGTCCCAGGTTGCTCCGGCTTTCGATCTCCCTGCAGGAGATTCGGATTTTCAGGAGCTTGCTGATGACGACGGCGATGTCCCATTCTAAACTGAAGGAGGTTACGTGATCATGGAAGAAACCAAGAAGGAATTTACTCCCCGTCCGGAGCGTGCAGAGCGCCCGCAGCGCGGCCGTCGCCGTCGCAAGGTATGCGCATTCTGCGTAGATAAGGTTGCACACGTTGACTATAAAGATGCCGGCAAGCTGAAGAAGTACATGTCCGAGCGCGGCAAGATCCTGCCCCGCCGCATGACCGGTACCTGCGCTGCTCATCAGCGTCAGCTGACCGAGGCTATCAAGCGTGCACGTCACATTGCTCTTCTGCCGTACACCGCAGAGTAAGCAATTCGTTTTTTATAATCAAGGATACGCAAAGCGTCGCTTTCGCAAGAAAGCGGCGCTTTTTTGCGCCCTTGTTTCTCGTTTGCGGCAAACAAAAAGGACGCCTGATGCGTCCTTTTTTCGTTATTCCTGTGTTCAGTTCATCAGATTGAGCAGCTTATAGCAGTGTGTTTTGGTGTAGCTCTGCTTAAAGCTATAGGATGCAAGCTGCTTTGCGGTGTCATCCTCGGTCTCCTTTGCGGCATTTTCCGCACCGGAATCCCGCTCCTGCACCCACTGCTTGTAGCTTGCCTCCTCGGAAGCGTACTGATCGGCGTTGAGTACGGTCGCAAGGTAGTCGTACATCTCACTCAGCAGGTTATCCCATTGCTCGAACGAGCTTGCGGTCATGGCCAGCTCATCCTCCTGATTCTCTGCCGACGAAATTTTCAGATCGTCACTTTCCAGCTCATCCATCTTTTTGCTGAACGCATCGCGCTGCTCGGCCTTTTTCTGGCTGCTCTCTTCCTGCTGCTTTTCCTGCTGCTGTGCATCGGAAAGCTGCTTCTGCAGCTCCTTGACCTGCTTTTTCTGGTCATCGGTCAGCGAATCATCATTTGCCAGAGAATCCAGCTTGCCGCTGGCGGCATCGTACTTTTTATCGTCCAGATAGCTCTGTGCCTCGTCCAGATCGGAGTTGAACTGATCGTCCGACTGGGCAGACTGCGCCTTATCGAGCAAATCCTCAATGGCCTTGTACATCGCGGAATCCGGGTCGGTGACACGGTTCTGCAGCTGCTTGAGCGCCGCAATGGCCTCGGTGTACTGGCCGTTGCCCACATAATCCTCGGCAGACTGATAGTCCTTGATCAGCTGAATGGTCGCATCCAGAGCCGCCGGATCCTTGGCTTCCGCCTGCGCCTTCTGGTAATACTCGAGCGCCTTGTCGAAGTCACCGCGATCCATATACTTTTCGGCCATGACGAGGTTTTCGTCGGTCTTGTGTGAATTTGTAAAATACCACACACCGCCGCCAATCAAAGCCGCCACGATGATGACCACCAGCGCAATGATCAGACCGCGTTTCCCCTTGGACGGCTTTTTGTAAACGCTGTCCTTCGGATCGGCCTCGCCGTTGTAGTAGGTCGTGCGGCGCTCGGGCGTGCCCGCAGTACGGCGGACCGGCGGCGTGTCGATCGGATGCATGGCAGCCTGCGTGGGAATGTTCGGATTCGGAATATTGGGATTGGTGTCTGCCAGCGGATCGGCAGCCGTGTCGTCCACCGGAAACTGCTGCTTTTCGTCCCGCATAGCCGCGTCAAACGCGCTGGTGTCAATCGGACCGGTCTCAACAGGGTCCTTCATATCATCCGGCAGGGTGGTAAATACAGCTGTTTCGTCGTTGACACCGGTCTGCTCGACAGCTGCGCCGCAGAAGGGGCAGAATTTTCCGGCGATCGGCAGCTCCTTGCCGCAGTTTTTGCAAAGCATGGGTGATTTCCTCCTTTGAAAAAGGGTCGTTTTTATGCTTATTTTATAGTATAACATGCTGTATTCAGATTGTAAAGCGTGGATGGCTGTTCCCAGTATTGGGATTCGCCGCCTGCGGACGGCGGGAACGTCGCCGCACCCCGCGGCGGGGCAAGAGGGTAGACACCAATGGTTTCTACCCTCTTAACTCCCACTTCCTTTTGTTTCTTAGTCTGGCGCAGACCAGAGACCGGCGACCGCTGCAAAATGGGGAACGGCAGTCGGGTTACCGCAGCGTGTCTTTCTCCGCCTTTTCGCATTTCACAGACAGCTTACTGCTACACATATGGTACATATGGTTAAATCTACGCAGGGTGCGGCATGACAGTGCCGCACAAGTCTTTAACGCGTTATATTGTAGGACGGGGTGACCTCACCCCGCCGTTTTTTACGATTTGCTGCCATTTACATACGGCGGGATGAGGTCATCCCGCCCTACAAGATAGATTCTGCAACGGATGAAATCCGCAGGTGCCATGCACAACAACGTGCAAACGAGTTGCGCAACACTGTTATGTTGCGCCTGCGGAAATTGAACCGCCTGTGTAGCAGTACGAATACAGCTTGAGCGATGAAGGTGGAGAAATGGGCAGACACATTGGTCCGCCCCTACAGAAGATGAGCAGTACAGCCGTTCCCCCTGGCGAGTCTCAGTTCTCCGATTTTCGCCGTGCTCTCCCAAAGGAAACGGGAGTCAAGAGGGTAGAAACCGCAGGTGTCTCCCCTCTTGCCCTCTCGGCGTGGGTACGCCGTCCTCAGCGGACAGCGAAATGTTTCGGAACTGAAACCTTACTCGTCTTGACAAGCTATGGTCAGGAACGTAAAATATAGGTAATGATAATAAGGTAAGGCAGAATGTCCGCATTCTGCAACTGTCAAAAAGGGGATAGTATTTTGAAGTTGACAAAACGCATTTTCAGCGGTCTGCTGGCCGCCATGATGCTGTTCACCACTGCTTTTGCCGTAAATGATTCGGCGACCACCAAGGCTGCAAACGCGCTGACGTTTGCGTTCAAGCCGATCACCGGCAGCGAGTACGACAGCACCGCTCTCCAGACCGATCTGGCAGCAGCGCAGAAGATCATCTCGCAGCGTATGCAGCTTGAGGGTCTGACCGGCGCGTCTGCCGCCGTTTCCGGCGATGTGATCACCGTTTCCATTCCGAAAACAGCTACCGGCAACACTGCCGCTTACTGGGCCGCTCGTCTGGGCGACCGCCGTCTGTGCAGTGTGACCGACTTTCTGAACGAGGAGTGGCAGTTCGACCGTGCAGATTTTGCCTCTGCCAAGGCAACCACCGAGAACGGCGCAGAAGCCGTTGAGATCGACCTGACCGACTCCGGCAAGACCAAGCTGACCGAGGCCCACAACAAGGTAAAGGCATACCTTGCGGACAGCAAGAACGACGCTGGCAAGGCGCAGTGGCTCATCTTCCACTGGGGCACCACCACCTTCCGCATGCTGGTGGACGACAGCTTCTCCGACAGCAAGCTGGTGATCGGCGGCGATTCCGATCCGCTGCGTGCCGGTGCATCCAAGTACATGCCGCAGTATCTAATGCTCGATCCGCTCCCGTTTGCACTGGAGCAGACCGCCGTTCCGACGACCACCGAGCCGACGACTCCGACCACTCCCACCGAACCCACGACTCCGACTGACCCGACCACACCTTCCGATCCGGCGACCACGGATTTCCCGGATATCGACGGTCACTGGGCTGCCGCTTCGCTGCGCAAGGGTGTTGAGCTGGGTCTTCTGAAGGGCATCAACGGCAAAATCATGCCGAACAACTCGGTCAAGCGTTCCGAGGCTATCGTTATCCTCAACCGTGCGCTTGGCGCAACGCAGGCCGACAGTGTATCCGGTCTGGCTGCCAGCCAGCAGTCCGCATGGTACAGCGGGGATCTGGGCAAGGCCATCCACCTCGGTCTGATTACCGCAAACGACAACCGCAGCTTTGACACTGCAGCTACCCGTGCCGAGGCTTTCGTGCTGATGGCTCGTGCGTTTGCGTACGACCGCGCAGAGACCGCTGCCGATGAGCTGAGCAGCTTCACCGATACCTCCTCCATGACCACCGAGCAGAAGCAGGCTGCTGCCGCTCTGATCAGCCAGGGCGTTGTAAACGGTACCTCTGCTGCCAAGCTGTCTCCGTCGAACAAGCTGACCCGTGCACAGTTCGTCACCATGATCGTGCGCATTGCAGCTGCCACCAACGCAGACAGCGCACCGACCGAGCTGGCCGGCGGCACCGTACTCACCAATCCGAGCATCGCTCTGACCGGCGCAGTCGCAGACGGCGACTGGATCTTTGCCGCTCCCACGAATGAAATTTCGCTTGATTCCGTCAGCAGCTCGCACCGCATCGTCCTCAAGGGCGAGGAGCGCGCTGTACTGAATGCTACCAAGCAGACCAGCATCTCTACGCTTGCTGTTGATCCGGCAGGCACGGCTGATGTGAAGATGGACAACACTTCGTCCGTAAACACGCTCGTTATCGCGGGCAAGGGCGGCTCCGTTGGCTACAGCGGCGCAGTCTCCAACATCGAGATCACCACTTCCGGCCGCACCATCGTGCTCGAAGGCATGACCTCGGATGCCATCACCATTACCGGCAGCAACAACACCATCCTGCTCAAGGGCGACGCGGATACCGTCTCCGTACTGCGCGGCTCCGGCAACCGCATCACGCTGTCCGGCACGGTCGGCACGATGGTTATGGCCGGCAAGAACACCACGGTTGACGGCACCGGCAAGATCGGCACCGTAGACACCCGCATGGTCGGCTGCACGGTAACGGCTAAGGCCGACCACACGATCGACAACATCGATCCCGGTCTGGATGGCGTTCAGATCACGATGACCGTTCCGGATAAGGTTAAGGCCGGCGGCTCGCTGACTGCCAAGGTCAGCTTCTCCGGCGTAAAGGAAGGCGTTACCTGCACTGCAATCTGGTATCAGGACGGCTCCGCAATCAAGGGCTGCACAAACAACAGCTTCGAGCTGACCAACGACAAAACCTCCAGCCACACCAGCACCTTCACCTTCACCAAGAATATGAAGACCAGCACGGCGATTGGCTTTAAGCTGCTCTACGACAACCCGTCCACCGGCGAAACCGAGCAGGTTTACGCCCAGAAGACCGTTCCGATCGAGAATTACTCTGCCGAGTGGTATGCACAGCGCGATGCTGCCGCTATCCTCAAGCAGGTATCCTCGGTTTACCGCGGCAACTACACCACATCCTACGCGGCCAACAACGATTACTCCAAGACCACCAAGGAGGTCTGGATCAACGCCAAGGGCTACTCCAGCAACACCAATTATCTGGTCTGGATCAACCGCGCATACCAGCATGTAAACGTATTCACCGGCTCCAAGGGCAACTGGAAGCTGACCAAGAGCTTTATCGTCGGCACCGGCGCTGCCTCTACCCCGACTCCGGTCGGCGTGACCACCGTCAGCTACAAGCTGAAGGCAGGCTGGACCACCGGTACTTACACGGTTCGTCCGGTTGTAGGCTTCTACCCGGGCACCGGCTACGCGTTCCACTCCCGCCTGTGCTATCCCGGCACCGACACCGAATATGACTTCAGCAGCGGCTATCCGGTTTCGCACGGCTGTGTACGCATGAAGCACAACGACATCAACTGGATTTACAACAACGTACCGATCGGCTCGACTGTCGTAATCTACTAAACCGCAGCTGCAAACACCGATATTCTCCGTTTTTCCGGTGAGTATCGGTGTTTTTTTTCTGTAAAACAGTGTGTACATCATCAACATCCCGTCTTGCACCGCAACGATAAATTCTCACCGCGAGAATGCAATTCGTCATTTTATACGCATTTTTCGCAAATGCAATTGGTTATCGTTGTGACATTTTAATGTTGACACCGACAACATCAAGGACTATAATAAACCCATCACAACAAACAACGAGGTGAGGAAATGGCCGATCAGTATCATCATGGAAATCTGAAAAGCAAGCTGCTGGAGGAAGCGGTCACGCTGATCTCGCAGGACGGCCTCGAAAATCTTTCTCTCCGGCGGCTGGCAACGCAGTGCGGCGTGAGCCACAATGCCATCTACCGCCACTTTGACAGCAAGGAGCGCCTGATCGACGCCTGCCGTGCCTATGTCATGCAGGAGCTGACGCGCACACTCGAGCTGACGCTCAGCGGTCTGGACGAAAGCCTGCCGCAGACCATGGAGCAGCTCGGCACCGCCTATCTGGATTTTTACATGCGCAACCCGACGTATTTCAGCGCGTATTTCCGCAACGCATCCCAGAAGCTGACGTTCTCGCTTGAGCCGATCGAGGGCAACTACCCGCCGTTTTCCGTTTTCCGCCGTGTGGCTGTCGCTATCGCGGAAAAGCAAGGCATTCCGCAGGATGAGACACGATGGCGTCTTCTGCGCTACTGGACGATGCTCAACGGCATGTTCGCCATGTGGATTTCCTCCAACGTGGAACTGCCTGAAAACTGGAAAACCTGTCTGAAAAACGAATTTTAAGGAGCGTTTACGATATGAAACAGATCATTCTTACGGGCGACCGCCCGACCGGCAACCTGCATGTCGGCCACTACGTTGGCTCACTGGCCGAGCGCGTGAAGCTGCAGAATTCCGGAAAATATGACGAAATTTACATCATGATTGCGGACGCACAGGCGCTGACCGACAACGCCGAGCACCCGGAGCGCGTGCGACAGAACATTATGAAGGTCGCGCTGGACTATCTTGCGGTCGGCATTGACCCGGAAAAGGCGAATATCTTCATCCAGTCCATGGTGCCGCAGCTGACCGAGCTGACGTTCTACTACATGAACCTTGTCACCGTGTCCCGTGTACAGCGCAACCCTACCGTTAAGGCAGAGATTCAGATGCGCAACTTTGAAGCCAGCATTCCGGTCGGTTTTTTCTGCTATCCGATCAGTCAGGCGGCGGACATCACCGCATTCAACGCTACGGCTGTTCCGGTCGGCGAGGACCAGGAGCCGATGCTCGAGCAGTGCCGCGAAATCGTGCACAAGTTCAACACGGTTTACGGTGAAACGCTGACGATGCCGCAGATTGTTCTTCCGTCCAACAACGCCTGCATGCGTCTGCCCGGCACAGACGGCAAGGCGAAGATGAGCAAGTCGCTCGGCAACTGCATCTACCTTGCGGATCCGGAGGATGTCGTTCGTGAGAAGATCATGTCCATGTACACCGATCCGGACCACATCCGCGTGCAGGATCCCGGCAAGCTGGAGGGCAATACCGTGTTCACCTATCTGGATGCGTTCTGCCAGCCGGAGCACTTCGCAGAATTCCTGCCGGACTACCAGAACCTTGACGAGCTGAAAGCGCACTACCAGCGCGGCGGACTCGGCGATGTGAAGGTAAAGAAGTTCCTGAACAACGTCATGCAGTCTCTGCTGTCGCCCATGCGTGAGCGCCGTGCGCAGTGGGAGGGTCGCCTGCCCGAAGTCTACGAGATTCTCAAGAAGGGCAGCGAAATCGCCGCTGAGACCGCTCAGGGTACGCTCGATCGAGTCCGTCACGCGATGAAAATCGACTATTTCACCGATAACGGCCTGCTCAAGTAAAAACAGCAAAATAAAGGACGAACCGCTTGGTTCGTCCTTTCTGTTAGATTTTCGGGATTTGCTGGGTCACGCAGTGGATATTGCCGCCGCCGATGAGGATATCGCGGGCCGGAATCGCAACCACCTTACGGGTCGGGAAAAGCTCCTGCAGGATGGCCTGCGCCTTTTCATCCATTGGGTCACCGAAGGTAGGCATGACAACAGCCTCGTTCGCAATGTAGAAGTTGACATAGCTTGCCGCCAGACGCTCTCCCGGGGTTCGGGTCGGCTCGCCGTCGCACAGGTCAAGGCCATCGCACTCCTCTGCGGTGATGGTCACCGGCTTGGGCAGCGGCAGCTTGTGCACCTTGATCCTGCGGCCCTTGGCATCGGTCGCATCTTCCAGTGCATCCAGACTGGCCTTGGAGAGCGCATACTGCGGGTCGGTCTCGTCATCCGTCCACGCGAGCACAACCTCTCCCGGAGCCGTGAAAGCGCATACGTTGTCAACGTGCTCGTTGGTCTCGTCGTTATAAATGCCGCGCGGCAGCCAGATCACCTTGGAAATGCCCAGATAATCGCACAAAACCTGCTCAATTTCAGTCTTTGTGAGATCAGGATTGCGTCCCGCGCTCAGCAGGCAGGCTTCGGTGACGAGCGCGGTGCCCTCGCCGTCCGAGTGGATGGAACCGCCCTCGCAAATGAAATCGCGTTTGTCATATACGTCGTTGTTCAGCAGGTCGCAGAACTTGCGCGCCACACGGTTGTCCTTCTCCCACGAGGGATACAGGCCGTCCACATCGCCGCCCCACGCGTTAAACCCCCAGTCGATGCCGCGGCGCTCTCCCCTGTCGTTGATAACAAAGGTCGGGCCAACGTCACGCGCCCACGCATCGTCAGTCTCCATCACGACCAGACGAACGCGGTCGGGCAGCTGCGCACGCGCGTTGTCATACTGCCCTTCCGAGCAGAGCACGGTCATGCTTTCGCTTTCGGAAATCGTCTCGATCACACGCAGAAAGGCTTTCCGGGCCGCATAGGCGCCGTACTGCCAGCTGTCGGCGCGTTCCGGCCAGATCATCAGGCAGCCCTCATGCGGTGCAAACTCCGCAGGCATATAAAACCCGTCCTGCGCGGGTGTAGTGTGCAAAATTTTCATGGTATCTCTCCTGTTCGGTGGTACATCAAGAGTACAACATTTTGATTGAATTTGCAATGGTCGTAGGCGGTTTGAAATGAAAAATTGAGAATATAGAATGCTATACTATCGCAGCGGAACAATCGGCGGTTGAGGTGGAAAACCATGAACCTTTTAGGGCAAAATGGTCTATGTTCTGCCGCCTGAAAGTCCGCAGCTATGTATTGGCTGCGAATGTTGCAGGTACGTTAAAAGTTGCGCCGCTTCAAATTCTCAAGTTTCCGGTCGTCCTTCCACATAAGTTTTTGGATGCCGAGAAGTTCAATCTGCGGTTTTCGGACGCATCCGAGATCACGGAAATTGCGGACAAGCTGCGGTGGTATCGTTATCAAAAAGGACTTCGCCAGCGTGACGCGGCGGACTATGCGGGCATCGACCGCAGTACTTACATCCATTATGAGGAGGCAGGGCGGGACTTTTATCCGAAGAAACATATGGAGAAACTGGCGGAGCTGTTTGAGGTGCCGCTGGAGAATTTGCTGGATGACTATAAAGCGGCTTTATGGTGACTGCTGCCAGTTGTGTGGGGAGAACGCTTTTCGTGAATTTA
>NZ_JAQCWA010000040.1:0-14537 GCF_027684505.1 Butyricicoccus sp. AF18-9LB | reverse complement strand
TCCGGCGTATGGGTATTCTGTGAGCAGCGCCAGGGCGAGCTGCAGCCGACCGTGCTCGAGCTGATCTCTGAGGCACGCAAGCTGGCAGACGACATGGGCACTGAAGTTTGCGGCCTGCTGCTTGGCGGCAAGGGCGTAGGCGAGAAGATGGCAAAGGAACTGGGCGCTTACGGCGCTGACAAGGTTCTGGTTTGCGAGAGCGACCTGCTCGAGACCTACACCACCGATGCATACGCAAAGGTTCTGTGCGACACCGTTATGGCTAAGAAGCCGGAGATCCTGCTGATCGCCGCTACCAACATTGGCCGTGACCTCGGCCCGCGCTGCGCAGCTCGTCTGCACACCGGTCTGACCGCAGACTGCACCCACCTCGACGTAGACGTAGAGAAGTACGCTGCATTCCTGCAGGAGGCTTCCACTCTGCCGCAGGCTCAGATCGATGCTCTGAACCGCGAGGACCGCAACCTGAAGATGACCCGTCCGGCATTCGGCGGTCACCTGATGGCTACCATTATCTGCCCGCGCTTCCGTCCGCAGATGGCTACCGTTCGTCCGGGCGTACTGAAGAAGGGCGAGTACAACGAGGCTAAGGCTAACGCAGTAGTTGTTGAGCCGGTAGCTTTCGAGCTGTCCGAGGCTGACATCAAGACCAAGGTTCTCGAGGTCGTTAAGGAAGCTAAGGAGCTGGTTGACCTGACCGGCGCTGAGGTAGTTGTATCTGTAGGCCGTGGTATCTCCAAGGACGTTGAGACCGGCATCAAGCTGGCTGAAGAGCTGGCTGGCCTGTTCGGCGGCGTTGTTGGCGGTTCCCGTGCTGCTATCGACTCCGGCTGGCTGTCTGCTGACCACCAGGTTGGTCAGACCGGCAAGACCGTACATCCGAAGCTGTACGTTGCTCTGGGCATTTCCGGTGCTATCCAGCACAAGGCTGGTATGCAGGATTCCGAGTGCATCGTAGCAGTTAACAAGTCTGATTCCGCTCCGATCTTCGACGTAGCTGACTACGGCATCTGCGGCGACCTGTTCAAGGTTGTTCCGATGATGATCGACGCAATCAAGGCTGCTAAGGAGTCCAAGTAATCATCTGATTGCTTTTTGAAGCGCCGTGCTGCCTGCGACCTCCCGGTTTGCGGCGGGTTTTGGAGCCCCGCTTGCAACATCCGCCATGCCCGCGGAAAGCGCAGCACGCTGCTTCTGATTGTATAAGAAAAGCCGCAGAGCATTGCTCTGCGGCTTTTTTCGGCACAAAATAAAGAGAAAGAGCCTGTCTGCGCTGCAGACAGGCTCTTTTCAATCCAGATAATCGCCTACCGGACTCCGGTTGTACTGCTTGATGATACGAATGACTACCGAACCATCCTCCTGCTCCGCCTCGTCTACGATCCTATGGCGCGTGCGGTTGCGCTCCAGTGCCTGCTTGTAGTGCTCGACTTCCTCGCACACCAGGCGCACCGCAATACTGTGCTCCAAATCCTCCTTCAACTGAAAGTGCAGGGTCTGACAAATGCACGCCGCCTTAATCCGCTTCATGTCCATTCCTCCTGTTTTGTTGATGAAATACGCAAAAAACAATGTACACATTCGTTTTTACATATTTATTATACTGAAAACAGAATTTTTCCGCAAAGGCGTTTTTTCACAAAGTTTGGTGTTCCTCTGTTTGTGGAAAATCGCCATAGGCGCGCGGTTTTGTTTGTGCAGAACAGAAAAAAGACGCACAATGTGCGCCCCTACGGTAAAAAAGATTCTCTGCCGTTCCCCTCTTTCGGAGCGGTCGCCGCTCTCCGATTTTCGCCAGACTAAGAAATAAAGGAAACCGTAGTCCCAAGAGGATAGAAACCTTGGTGTCTATCCTTTTGGCCCCAGGCTGAGGGTTAGCACCCACAGAAAACAGGTATGCGACCCCGTTTTTCCCGTTCGGAAAAAGTACCCCAAAACGAATAAAAACGCGACATCAGGCCGCGCTGCTGCACCGCCCCGTCGCGTTTCTTAGCAATAAATAAAAACGGCAGCGAGCGAGAAGAACTCTCAAGCTCTCCACCGATGATGGTAGTAATTATAGCACTCCGCCTCTTTCCGGACAAGATTCAAATGTGCCAAAATCGCATTTACAATTCGTTCATAATTGTACAATCCGACAATTCGCACAGCAGTATTCCGCAGAAACTGACAACTTATACAAAAACGCGCCTGTTTTTTCGTCAAACACGCGTCTGTTTTTGAGATTTTATGCTGAAATCCGCGAAAATCGCTTTACAAACGGTCATTTTCATGGTAATATAAATATACTTTCGCCCCGCGCTTAGCTGACGGACAAAGGGAGCGTTCCTATCGCCTCCATTCACCAAGCCGCGGCCCGGCCTGTGGGTGAGTAAAAATCTATTTAACGAAAGGTGAAATACCGACATGATCCGTAAGGAAGACAAGACTGCCGTTATCGAGGCAAACCGTACCCACGCTACCGACACCGGTTCCCCGGAGGTTCAGGTTGCAATCCTGACCGCCCGCATCAAGGAGCTGACCGAGCACCTGAAGGTACACAAGAAGGATAACCACTCTCGCCGCGGTCTGCTGAAGATGGTTGGTCAGCGCCGTTCTATGCTGGCTTACCTGCAGAAGAAGGACATCAACCGTTACCGTGCCCTAATCGCTAAGCTGGGTATCCGTAAGTAAGAAAATGCGAAAATAGGGGAGCAGTCTGCTCCCCTGTTTCTGTATTTTAAGCTGGGCGGCATTATCGCTTTTTAGCAGTTGAAAGAGAGACCAAATCATGCAGAGCATGATTCGGAATTGAAAATTGAGAATTGAAAATGGAAGATAACGCTCTCCTTGCGCGAGTTCCGTCCGCGCTGCGCTGGCTGCGCTACGCGCTTATTAAATTATCGCGCAGTGCGCAATACAGCAATTCTGCATTCTCCATTTTCCATTCCGCTTGGTTTTTGTTTCAAGTGCTAAAAAAGCTGCTGCCGCCCTCCCCAAACGATTAAAGGAGGAAACAAAATGGCAAACATCAACCACTTTGACTTCAAAAACTACCGCGTTTTTGAGACCGAGATCGCCGGCCGCAAGCTGACCGTCGAGACCGGCAAGATGGCACAGCTCGCTAACGGCTCCTGCCTGGTTCGCTACGGCGAGACCGCTGTTCTCGTTACTGCTACCGCATCCGCTAAGCCGCGTGACGGCATCGACTTTTTCCCGCTCTCCGTTGACTTTGAGGAGCGTATGTACGCAGTAGGCCGCATCCCCGGCTCGTTCATGCGCCGTGAGGGCCGTCCGTCCGAGAAGGCGATCCTGTCCTCTCGTCAGATCGACCGTCCGATGCGTCCGCTGTTCCCGAAGGACCTGCGCAACGACGTTTCCATCGTCTGCACCGTTCTGGAGAACGACTATGACAACTCCCCGGAGGTTGTTGCTCTGCTGGGCGCTTCCATCGCAGTTTCTATCTCTGATATTCCGTTCGACTACGTTGTAGTCGGCTGCCAGGTTGGCATCGTTGACGGCAAGACCGTTATCAACCCGACCTCCGAGCAGCGCAAGGTATCCGAGATGGACGTTACCCTGTGTGCTACCAAGGACAAGATCGTTATGATCGAGGCCGGTGCACAGGAAGTTCCGGAGGACGATATGTTCAACGCACTCATGGAAGCACATGAGGAGCTGAAGAAGGTTTGCGCGTTCATCCAGTCCATCAAGGACGAGATCGGCAAGCCGAAGTTCGAGTACGAGCATCATGACATCGACCACGACCTGTTCGACAAGCTCGAGGCAGCCTGCAACGACAAGTTCGAGGTTGCTATGGATACCGACGACAAGACCGTTCGTGACGCCGGCGTGCGCGCTATCGTTGACGAGTTTGAAGCAACTCTGGACGAAGAGTACAAGGAAGAGCACGGCGCTAACCTTGGCGAGTGCGTAGACAAGCTGCAGAAGAAGATCGTTCGCCGCTGGCTGGCAAACGGCAAGCGCGTAGATGGCCGCGGCATGGAAGAGGTTCGTCCGCTGGCTGCCGAGGTTCACGTTCTGCCGCGCGTACACGGTTCCGGCATGTTCACCCGCGGTCAGACCCAGGTTCTGACGCTCTGCACTCTGGGTACTCTGGGCGATGCGCAGGAGCTGGACACCATCTTCGAGGAGAAGGAAAAGCGCTATATCCACCACTACAACTTCCCGTCCTTCTCTGTTGGCGAAACCCGTCCGTCCCGCGGTCCCGGCCGTCGTGAGATCGGCCACGGTGCTCTGGCTGAGCGCGCTCTGCTGCCGGTTATCCCGCCGGTAAGCGAGTTCCCGTACGCTCTGCGTCTGGTTTCCGAGGTTATTTCCTCCAACGGCTCCACCTCTCAGGGCTCCGTCTGCGGTTCCACGCTGGCTCTGATGGATGCCGGTGTTCCGATCAAGGCACCGGTTGCCGGTATTTCCTGCGGTCTGATCACCGATGGCGGTCAGGAGACCACCTTCACCGATATTCAGGGCGTTGAGGACTTCTACGGCGATATGGACTTCAAGGTAGCAGGTACCAAGAAGGGCATTACCGCAATTCAGGTTGATATCAAGGTTGACGGTCTGACCCCGAACATCATCAAGCAGGCGTTCGAGAAGTGCCGCGTTGCTCGTTACGGCATTCTGGACGAGATCATGCTCAAGGCTATCCCGCAGCCGCGTGAGGACGTTTCCGACTGGGCACCGAAGATGACCACCATGCACATCAATCCGGACAAGATCCGCGAGGTTATCGGCAAGGGCGGCTCTGTAATCCAGAACATCGTTGCTGAGTCCGGTGCAAAGGTTGACATCGAGGATGACGGTACCGTTACCATCGCTGCCGTTAAGGCTACCGATGCAGACAAGGCGAAGAAGATGATCGAAGCGATCGTCAAGGAGCCGGAGCCGGGCGAGATCTACTACGGCAAGGTCGTTCGTCTGATGAACTTCGGCGCATTCGTAAACCTGCTGCCGGGCAAGGACGGCATGGTTCACATCTCCAAGATGGCTGACCACCGCATCGAGAAGGTCGAGGACGCTGTCAAGGAAGGCGACATGGTTTGGGTTAAGGTCATGGAGATCGACGACAAGGGCCGTGTAAACCTGTCTATGAAGGATGTTAAGCCGGAAGAGAAGATTCTGTAATTGAATTTCGGCTGAAATAGAGAAAAAGGCTTCGGAGCGATGCTCCGAAGCCTTTTTATTCATCCGGGATATACTCGATAATATCCGAAACACTGCAGTTTAGGATAAAGCACAGTGTATCCAGCGTTTTCAGTGTGATTGTTTTACCGTGCTTCATGCGGTGCAGAATATTGGCGGAAAAGCCCTGTTTGTAAATTAAATGGTATTCTGTAACGCCTTTTTCTAAAAGCGTCCGGTAAAACGGAGCGTAACTGATCATGTACGATCACCTCACGCACAACATAACACGACCTAATATATTGACTATGCCCAATATATTGAGTATAATGTGTGTGAGGTGAGCTTATGGCTGAATTTTGTCTGGATTGTCTCAACCGTCTGGAGGGCACCTGCTATACCAAATGGGATGTTGCACTCTCTTGGAGCAAAGATATCTGCGAAGGCTGCAGTCAGCTTCGCCGAACCGTGATTTGCCTGCGTAAGCGGACAATTCAACGGCAATATCTCGGTTTATATGATGATAATCACCGCAAATCACGCAAATAAACCCATATTGACTTCCCCCTTAAAACCGCTATAATGAAGATAGCAAAAGAGCGCAGCCGATGGCGGCTACGCTCTCACCAGTTTACGAAGAAAACCAAGAGTTTCCTCGGTTTTCTGCTTTTATTGTGGCACATATTCTGTTACTCTCTGCAATTCTTCCCTCTTCAAATGAAGAGGGATTTATGCTATAATGAGGGGTACACCAAAATCCACTGGAAAGAAGGACAAGCCCATGACCTCTGTGCTGCTGCCCGAGGGCGAACTGCGCGTAGCACGCTGCGACATGCTCGACAAGCTGATCGCGGTCGGCGACGGCGACGCGGCGCTGCTGTATCTTTATATCCTGCGGCACGGCGGCACGGACGGCTCCGCTGCAGCGCGTGCCCTGCGTCTGAGCGCCGATCGCTACGAACGTGCGGCATTCACGCTCAACAACCTGATCGCGCCGACGGAAAAAACCAAAACAACAACCGACAAATCCGCCGAAGCGCCGCGCTACACCGGCGATGAGCTGCGCCGTGCCCGTCTGGACGACCAGACCTTCTCCGGCCTTTGCGACGCAGCAGAGGGCATTACAGGCCGTGCGCTGACCGAGGGTCAGCTGCGCTGTCTGCTGACCATTTACGACTATCTCGGTCTGGACGCAGGCGCAACGATTGAGCTGCTCAGCTATCTGAAAAGCGAAAAGGGCACGGTCCGCACGACCGATCTGCGCCGAGAAGCCAACCAGTGGGCCGATATGGGCATTGTCACCGCGCAGGCGGCCCAGCAGTACCTGACACGCCGTGCGGACGAAAAACCGCTCAGCGAGGCGATCTACCGTGCACTCGGTGCGGATATCGAGCAGCCTGCGCCCAAGGAGCAGCGCGTCTGCCGCTTTGCACTGGCGCACGGCTTCCCTGCCGACGCAGTGGAACTGGCGGTGCACCGCACCGGTCAAAAGCAGGGACACAAAAGTCTGGATTACACGCTCGGCATTCTGCGCCGATGGGACAATGCGGGCGTACATACGGTCAGCGAAATCACCGCTCTCGAGCCGGAAACCCGCACATCTGCCGTGTCTGCTGTGCCTGCCGCCGTCGGTCAGACACCCGCACAGCCGACCGACAGCGCCACGCTCGCCGCGTGGGAGCAGGACTGGGCTGCACGCGTGCGCAGTCATCGCCGCAACACGGAGGAATAACCTATGGCATACGATAAAAAACTGCTCGCCGCCGCACGGCGCGAGCTGGAACGCGAGCGCACGGCTCACACCGAGGAGCTGGAAGCGCGCCGGCGTGAGATTTACACACGCGAGCCGCGTATCCGCGCAATCGACCGCGAGCTGAGCACCACGGCAGCGTCCGTTCTGCGGGCCGCAATGGAGTCCGGCGGAGACCCGACTGCTGCAATCGAAAAGCTGCGCGACCGCAATCTCGGTCTGCAGGAGGAACGCGGCGACCTGCTCCGGCAGCTGGGACTTCCCGTCGATTATCTGACCGACAAGCCGCTGTGCCCAAAATGCGGCGACACCGGCTATGCCGGCAGTGCGACCTGCGAGTGTGTCAAGGCGCGCTACGCCAAGCTGCTCAAGGAGCAGCTTTCCTCGGTGCTGCCGATTGCCGATCAGAACTTTTCCAAGTTCGACATGAGCTTTTACTCCACCCGCCCGGATGGCCGCAGCGGTATTTCACCGCGCGAAAATATGGAATATAATCTGGGCGAATGCAAGACTTATGCCGCAAAATTCAGCAAGGATTCCCCCAATCTGCTGCTGTTCGGCTCGACCGGTCTGGGCAAGACCTTTCTCTCTACCTGCATTGCCGAGGCGGTCTCCGCACGCGGATTTTCCGTGGCCTACGACACCGCCATCAACATTGTTGCCGCGTATGAGACCATCAAATTCGGCTCCGGTGACGGCGAAGCCGCCGCAGAACGCGCTGCACGCTACGAGCGCGCCGATCTGCTCATTATCGACGATATGGGCACCGAAATGGGTACTGCCTTTACGGTTTCCGCGCTATACAACCTGATCAACAACCGCCTGATGGCTAAGCGCCCCATGATCATCAACACCAACCTGCTGCCGGAAACGCTCAGCGAGAAATACTCGCCCGCCGTGGCCTCCCGCCTGCTCGGCGAGTTCCTGCCGCTGCGGTTCTTCGGTGATGACATCCGGCTGCTGAAAATGCGCAGAACATAAACAAATCCCTCTCTTTTGCAAGAAAGAGAGGGATTTTTGTTTAGATTTCGGATTGTTTGCCGAGCAGGTTATCGCGCCAGCGACCGAACCGATGCGTAATCATGCGCAGCTCGATACCGACAAGCAGCGCCGCGATAACCGTACCGATGCCGACGCTGCCCAATCCGTGCAGGAAAATCAGGCAGGTGATGAGCGAAATGATGACCATGGACACGTCAAACGCGATTTTGACGGTCGGGAACGGCTTGCCGGTCAGCGTGGAGATGGCCAGCATAGCGCCTTCACCGGCCAGCGGCATAATGTCCGCCGGAACGTAGAAAAAGATGCCGATTGCAACGAAAACAGTGGCAATCCAGCACATCAACAAACGGATAATCAGGTTGTCCGTCGATGGAAATATCGCCGCGAGCGTGTTGCAGGTGGTCGTGAATGCGCCGAACACCATGCCGATCGGAATCTGCAGCAGATTTTTGCATTCAAAGCGGCGGCGCATCAGCAGCATTTGCAGGATGACCAGAATAACGTGGAAAATGACGGTCGCAACGCCCATCTCAATACCCCAGACACAGGTCATGGTGTATGGGATGGAGCTAACCGGCGACACGCCGAGATTGGACTTGACCGACAGTGCAATGCCGATAGTCATGACGAAGAAGCCGCCGAAGTAATACAGCAGCCGAATACCGAGTTTGGAGCCTTTCATGCCTATTTTATCCCCTTTTAGTCGTTTAGATTGCGATAAATACGCTCGAGCAGGGTCTGTACCTGCTGAATCTCCTGCGGTGAGAAGCCGCGCAGCGCCTCCTCTTCTGCGGCTGCAAAGATAGCATTCAAGCGGCGGCACTGCTCCCGGCCGAGGTCGGTCAGACGGACATACACCGTACGGCGGTTTTCGTCGCGTGTGCTGCGTTCGAGCAGTCCGGCGCGTTCCATTCCCCCGAGGATGGTAGAAAGCGAGGACGGCTCGATATGGCAGCCCTTGGCGATATCCTTTTGCATGGCGCCGTCGTGGTCCTGCAGGAAGTCCAGCACTTTTGGCTGTCCAGTGGTCAGACCGAGCGGTTTGATGCGCGACATGACAAGTTTCTGCAGCATGGCATGGTCAGCCATGAGCAGGTAATGAGTGGAAAATTCCATTGCGTTCTCCTTTGTTCTAATCCAAACAATTAGCTTTCTAATTATATACTTATGAGTTCGGATTGTCAAATTGCGTTTTTATACTCTTTGTTATATTTTCTTTCTTTATTATAGATTACTCCTTGTTATATTATTATTAGTTATAACTTTACGCTGTCTCTTTAACGATTCTGCGCCTGCGCGGCGCAGGCGTACAAGAGGGTAGCTGCCAAGGTTTCTTACTCCGAATTTTGAAGCATTTTCGGTTTCAGAAATCCCGCAGATTCTGCAAAATACCGTAGTTTTCCCGAAACAAGTGTATACTAAAAATGTTCGTTTATTATTGATAAAATAAAACAGGAGCGTATAGCTTGAAATTGCTATACGCTCTTTTTATGGTCTTGCAATCTATTTGAAAAAAGCATGAATTTTTACACATTCCCGCGGAATTTAATCGTAATATCCGTCATATTCATGCGCTCTCTGGGGAACTGGTGGCGCTCGAGGTAGTCGTAGAGCAGGCGGATCGGGAGCGTGCCCTGTGTTTTGACGTCCTGCCCGATGATGAAATCGACCGTACCGTTTTTTACCATTTTGATGTTGCCCTCGGTGACATCGTGAACGACGATGTGCAGCTTTTCGCTGCGGTGTGCGGCGTGCACGGCGCGGTAAACGCCCTCCCGTCCTGCGGAGGTCAGATAGATGCCGCGCAGCTCGCTGTCCGACTGAATGGCGCGCATAGCGATGCGCTCGGAAAGGCTTTCGTCGAGGAACGAGCATTCCGGGTGCAGAACCCGGATATCCGGAAAACTCTCCGCCATTTCGGTGCTGAAGCCGGTAAAACGCTGCGAGTCGGCATAATGTCCGCTGCGCTGACCCAGAATCGGCAGCACGCTGCCGTGCCCCTGCATGACCATGCCGAGCAGCGCGGCGGCGGCGCGGCCGCTCGCGATGTTGTCCGCGCCGACATAGGCGATGCGGTTCGCGTCGGTGATATCCGTGTTGAACGTCACGACAGGGATGCCCTGCTGCTCGCTGAGCGTGTTTATCTTGTCGCGCACGAGCGTGTTCGCGAGCGGCATGATCGCGAGGCCGTCGATGTGCTCGGTCGTTACCAGCTCATCGATCAGCGTCAGCTGATGCTGCACATCCATATCCTGCATCGCGCGCACGATGACCGTGATGTTCGGGAGAAGCTCACGCTCGGAAAAGCTCTCGAACAGCTCGCACAGCATCTGCACGAAGGGTGAATGGTCGGAGTGGAGCACCACGCCGATCTTCCACTGCTGCGTCTGCTGCATGACGAGGCGGTTTGAGATATAGCCCATTTCGCGCGCCGTCGCGCGGATGCGCTCCGCAACTTCCTCGCGCACGCCCTCCTTGTGGTGCAGGGCGCGGTCCACCGTTCCGCGCGACACCCCGCAGCGGTCAGCAATCTGCTGCATCGTTACCATAAAATCACTCTCCTGCGTTATCTGTACTTATACTATATCATAAAATACAGCCGTGCGCCAGATGTTACATCTGCACGAGAATGTTGTGCTGCACATCGTCCGCGATACAATGATAGCGCTATTTTTGTGCACAATATCTTAAATATCTGCATTCTTGCTATACATAATCACGAGATAATGCACGGATAAATGATAGTGCGCCCAAGCTATTGCAACCGGAAATCCACTGTGATATTCTGTGATTGTCAAGTGAACAAGGCCATTCACAAAACCGAAAAATTCCCCAAAAGAGAGTGAGAGAAACAAAATGTCATTTTTCAGTTCCATGATCTGGATCGCGCTGAGCTTCCTGTTTTTCACCGTCATGGTGGCAGTCATTTCAGCGTGGAAGACCAGAGATGACAAGCTCGACACCGCCGAGGGATACTTCCTCGCGGGGCGCGGACTGCCGGGTATTGTCATTGCAGGCTCGCTGTTGCTGACCAACCTGTCCGCAGAACAGCTGGTCGGCACAAACGGTCAGGGCTGGGCTTCCAATATGAGTCCGATCGGCTGGGAGGTCGGTGCACTGTTCACGCTGTTTGCACTGGCATTGTGGTTCCTGCCGACCTACCTCAAAATGGGCACGACCACCATCCCGCAGCTGATGGAAGCACGCTTTGGCCGCGGCACCAAGCTGATGTTCTCGTTCGTCATCGTTGTGATGTACTCCATCCTCAATCTGCCGGTCATCCTTTACTCCGGTGCAGTTGTATTTGAGAATATCTTCGATATTTCCGGTATCTTCGGCATCAGCAAGTTCCAGGCTGTTGCAATTCTGTGTGTCGTTATCGGCATTATCGGCGGCTGCTACGCCATCTTCGGCGGTTTGAAGGCGGTTGCCGTATCCGACACCATCAACGGCATCGGCCTTATCATCGGCGGTCTGATGATCCCGTTCCTCGCGCTGACGTTGCTGGGTCACGAGACCACCGGCGGCGGTCTCGTAGAAGGTGTCAAGTACCTCGTACAAACCGAACCCGAAAAGCTCAACGCATGGGCTTCGTGGGATGCTGCTGAACCGGCTCTGCCGTGGCCGCTCATCTTCACGGGAATGTTCTTCAACAATCTGTACTGGTGGTGCACGAATCAGTCCTTTGTACAGCGCGCACTTGCTGCAAAGAGCCTGAAGGAAGGTCAGAAGGGCGCGATCTACTGCGGTTTTCTCAAGACCATCGGCTTCTTCTATCTGGTACTGCCGGGCGTTATCGCTTACCACCTGCCGTCCATTCAGGACAAGCTGGCGGCGGCCGGTTCCTCCGCGATTGACTTCGCTTATCCGGCGCTGGTTTCCGCCGTTGTTCCCAAGCCGGTCATGGGCTTCTTCGCCGCTGTTCTGTTCGGCGCGATCCTGTCCTCGTTCAACTCGGTGCTCAACTCCGCATCGACCATGTTTACCCTCGACCTGTACCGAACCGCCATCAATCCCAAGGCTTCGGATATGCAGTGTGTCAAGGTCGGCAAGATCTACGGCACCTGCGCCGGTGCAGTCGCTATCTGCGTGGCACCGTTCGTTATGTTCGCACAGGGCATCACGACCTTCCTCAACTCTATGAGCCAGTTCGTTTCCCTGCCGATTCTGTTCACCGTACTCGGCGCGCTCATCTTCCGCAAGGCACCGAAGTACGCGCCCAAGGTCATTACCGCTGTTCACGTTATCGCTTACGGCGCGTTTATGATCATCAAGCCCTGTTACCCCACCTCGGGTGAGCCAATTCATTATCTGTACGCCATCGCTGTGCTGTTCGTCGTTGAATTTGCCATCATGTGGTATCTGAACAAATACCGCGGCACAGAAGAATATGTTCCGGCCGATGTCGGCGCAGTCGATCTGACTCCGTGGAAGTATCGCCATATCGTATGTATCATCGGTATCATTCTGGCGATCGGCATCTACATTCTGTTTTCGCCCATCGGCATTGCCGCATGAGTATAATAACTAACCAAGAACCTGTTTGAGAAAAGAAAAGGAGAACAATTACTATGAAACTCGGATTTAATGAAGCAAATGACCGTTTCTGCAAGAACCACAGTGTTATGATGGACCTCGAGCTGTGTGAGAAGTACGGCTTCGACTGCATCGACATTCAGTCGGAGTGCCTGAACCGCGATCTGGAAGCCGGCAAGATCACCCTCGAGGAGATGGGCGCATGGTTCCAGAGCCACCACCTCAAGATGCTTTCCTACAATGCGCTGTGCTTCTTCAACATGAAGCAGACGCAGGAGGAAAAGGACGCCGTGATGGCTGAGCTGGACGAGATCATCCGCCGCTGCAACATCCTCGGCTGCAAGATGATCGTTGTCGTACCGAGCAAGGACATGAAGGAGCGCGGCCTGACCCCGACCCGCAAGGAAATCCGCGAGGATGCAGTTGCTGTTCTCAAGGAAATGGTTAAGAAGTGCGAGCCGCACGGCATCCGCCTGAGCCTTGAGTTCTGCGGCGAGCCGTCCATGACTATCAACCGCTTCGAGGACGCTTATGCAATCGTTGAGGAAGTAAACAGCCCGTATGTCGGCGTAACGCTCGATCAGTACCACTTCTACGCAATGGGCTCCGGCTGGGATACCCTCGAAAAAGCCGACGGCAAGAAGATTTTCGTATGGCACCTGAACGGCACCGAGGATATGCCCTGCGGCGCATATTACAACAACGACGAAAAGCGTCTGTGGCCGGGTGCCGAGGGCGACTGCCTGCCGCATGCGCGCTACGCAGATACCCTCAAGAAGATTGGCTTTGACGGCGACTGCTGCACCATCGAGATCTTCCGTCCGGCATACTATGAGATGTCGCAGGAGGAGAACGTAAAGAAGTCCGCAGAAGTCACCCGTGCACACGTTGAAAAATACGCACAGTTCTAATATCGTAAAATCAGCAGTATCTCACAGCATATTCCCCAGCATTTATCACATTTTTTTGATCTGTAAAGGAGAATTTATTATGAGCTATCTGAAGAAAATCGGCGCACTGTTTGTTTCCTCCGCATTGATGGCATCCATGCTCGCAGGCTGCGGCTCGTCCTCCGATTCCACCGGCGGCAACGGCTCTCAGGCTGAGGGCGGCGATGGCAATTACAACATTTCCATCGTGTTCAAGACCACCTCGAACGAATACACCCAGTACATGATGGCAGGCGCTGAAAAAGCGGCGGCCGAGACCGGCGCGGTGCTCGACATGAAGGGCGCGACCTCGGAAACCGCCTATGACGAGCAGCAGAATATGATCGAAACCGATCTGCACGCCAACAAGTATGACGCGATGATTATCGCACCGCTGCAGGGCGACATGGCTTCCACGCTGGTAAGCGGCACGGATATGCCCATCTTCGCAATCGACACGGACTTTAATGCACCGGAGAAGATTTCGTTCATCGGCATCGGCCAGAAGGATGCAGCGGCAAGCGGCGGCGAAAAGGCTGTCGAGGCGGCGAAGGCAGCCGGCTGGGATAAGATCGAAGCAGCTTATATTGCGGGTGTTCAGGGTGACTCCACCGCCGATGCACGCCGCACCGGTTTCCAGGAAGGCATTGACGGCGCAGGCGGCACCTTCCTTGCCGATGAAGTGCAGTATGCTGATGCGGTAGCGGACAAGGCTACCGTCTGCATGGAAGGCATCATGCAGAGCCATCCGGAGGGTCTGGCTATCATCGCCTGCCACAACGATGACTGCGCAATTGCGGCAGCTCGTGCAGCAGCGAACAATCCGGCTTATGCAAAGACCATCTTCATCGGCTTTGACGGCAATATTACCGCAGCACAGTCCATCCTCGATGGCGGCGAGACCATGACCGTTGCACAGAGCGGTTACGATCAGGGCTATCAGGCGGTTAAGACCGTTGTGGCACATCTGAACGGTGAAAAGGTAGACAGCTTTGTTGACTGCGGTACCAAGGTCATCGACAGCACCACCGCCGAGGACTACATGGCAACCCTCAAGAGCCAGATGGACGGCAAGGCAGTTGCACAGTAAACCGTAATACCATGCGCTGCACTTGCAGCAGCAAGTGCAGCGTATCTATTAAACAATCACGTTTCTATAAGGAGAGAATTCCAATGGGCATTTTGAAAATTGGCGTTGT
>NZ_JAQCWA010000004.1:0-125986 GCF_027684505.1 Butyricicoccus sp. AF18-9LB | reverse complement strand
GCGTCCGGTTCTCATGGCTAAGGCTGCTACCGAGTCCTGCCAGGCTGGCGGCGTGTTCGTCAAGGTCGGCGAGTAATTCTTCTTAGAATTTCTTTCTCCTCTCTCTATTCTAAATTAGAAAAGCAGCTCCAAATGCTTTTCATTCCCTCAAATACAACAGCAAGGCATTTTTTGAAGTGACCTCTAAAAGTTAGACAAAGATTGTTCAAGCGACCGAAAGGGCTTGCTGCCTGTGAATTACAGGCGGCAGGCCCTTTCGCTTTTCCTTTGCTCTACACCTTCATTCTATATACAATTTGTTATATTTCATCTATATATAACAAAAGAGTGCTGTTCCCTCAACAGCACTCTTTTCCTTAATACTGATACTTTTTCCGTCCCTTGACGAGAAAAAACACCGAAACCATCACGCCGAGCGCCTCTGCTACCGGAACAGCCAGCCAGATGCCGGTTTCCTGCAAAATCAGCGGCAGGAACAGCAGCATCGCCACGAGGAACACAAGCGTGCGCGAAAACGAGATGATCGCAGACACGAGACCATCCGAGAGCGCGGTAAACAGCGAGGACGCGAAAATACTCGTGCCCATGAGCAGGAAGCTGACCGCATAAATCGGAAAGCCGTGCATGGCAATCTCATACACACTGCTGCCGCGCGGCGTAAACAGGGTCAGCGCCGGCTCGAGCGTCAGCCACGAGAGCAAATATGTGCCGAGCGAGCACGCCAGCACGAACGTTATGCAGATGCGGAAGATATGCCTCAGCTGCGGGATATTTTTCTCGCCGAATTTGTAACTGATAACCGGCGCAACGCCCATCGAGAAGCCGAAATACACCGCCGTAAACACAAACTGAAAGTACATTGCAATCGTGATGGCGGCTACGCCGTCCTCACCGCGGTAGCGCATGAACAGCGTATTGAACACGAATGTGGTGATGGCGTTCGCAATGTTGCTGACCATCTCGGACGAGCCATTGCCGCACGCGGCAAGCAGAGTCTGTCCGTCGAATTTGAAGGGCACAAAGTACAAGCTTCCGGTGCGGTTTTTAGTGAAATACACCAAACCAACGATGGACGGCACGCAATAGCCGAGGCAGGTGGCAATCGCCGCACCGGCAACGCCCATGTTCATCGGGCCCATGAACAGCCAGTCAAGCACCACGTTTGTAATGCCGCCGCCCACCGAGGTCAGCAGACCCAAGCCCGGCTTGCCTGCGGTGACGAACAATGTCTGAAAGGCAGTCTGCAGAAACAGCATGGGTGCAAACACCAGCTGAATGCGTGTGTAAATACGGCAGTCTGCCCACTGCAGCTCACTCGTGCCAAGCAGACGCAGGATGGGGTTCAGAAACAGATTGCCAAACACGGCGAAAATCAGACCGATACCCAGCGCAACTGCAATCAGCATGGTGAAGTTGCGGCGCGCCTCGTCTGTGCGTCCCTCCCCCTGCCGGCGGGCGATAATAGCGCTGCCGCCCGTGCCGAGCATAATGCCGGTAGCCATCTGCAGGCAGTTGAGCGGATACGACATATTGATTGCGGAAAGCGCGGTTGTGCCGGCAAACCGCGAAATAAACATGCCGTCCACGATGGTGTACATTGACAGCAGCATCATCATTGCAATGTTCGGCAGTGCGAATCGGAGCAGCGATGCGGCGTTGAATTTGCGCGCAAGCGCGTTATTCTGCTCCATTGCGAATCTCCTTTTCAAAAGAATCGGTAAATTTTCGGGTCATTTCCACCATCATGGCGAACTGCTCAGTGCCCATGGCAGCGGCGGCGCGTTCCTCTGCGCGATACAGACCGCCCAGCTTATCCGCTGTGTAGCGTTTGCCGGATTCGGTCAGGCGCAGCGGCTTTTCCTTGCGGCCGGATACGCTCACCTTTTCCAGATAACCGGCCTGCTCCAGCTCCTGCACCACCGTATGAATTGTCTGCTTGGGCAGCAGGCACATCTGCGCGATTCCTCCTTGTGTCATCTCTGAAAACTGATCTAACATATACAGCACCGTTACTGTACTGGGTTTCATGCCGCTGTGCTTCGCCCAGATGTCGTACAGCTCATCCTGTCGAAAAATACATGCGCACAAGTCGTTCATTTGTCTGCGAAAATCCATAATGCACCTCAATAGTCCTAAATCGTACCACTCCATTATAGTATGATTTAGGACTATTGTCAAGTAAAAGAAAAGCAGACCCGTAAAAGAGTCTGCTTCAAATTTATCCCATCAGCATGGTCCAGAGTGCGCTGAACGGCATGACGAGTATCAGCGCGGGCATGAGATCGACCAGCAGCACGGATTTGATCTTGGAGACACGAAAACCGGCCGACATAGTCAGCACGCCGCCGCACGCGGACAAATCCGCGAACATTTCCGGTGTGAGCACACCGGACAGCAGTCGTCCTGCGATAAACACGCACAGGAGAATCACGCACTGCGGCAGCGGGATAGCACAGATGGCCTTGCCGAGCGTGGACGCGAAGATCATTGCAGTGAACAAGTCCAGCACGGACTTTGCAAACAGCAGATTCGGATCGCCCGCGATGCCCTCAGTCAGCGTGCTGTACCACCCAAAGCCCGAGCAGCAGAACAGCGCAACCGCCGTGATGTAGAACTCCATATCAATATTATCCCCGCCGAGGTGCATGGTTTTGACCAGCCGATGAAAAAACCGGCTTGTCCAATCCTCAAGGTGCAGCAGGTGCCCGATGGTAAACCCCACCAGAATCGCCAGCACGACCGCTGTCATGCTGACCGCCTTGATGATGGAATTGATACCGATAGCGATCGAACACATGCCGAACAGCGTCGGCAGGTGCTCTTTCAGGCTGTTCGGCAGGACGTGTCCCAGTGCGGAACCGATCACGCCGCCGGCCAGCACCGAGATACAGTTGACAATTACTCCGATTGGCATAGAATTTCCTTCTTTCTCTTTCCCCTTCTCCTCTGTTTTCCATTTTACCGTAGAAAAGCGTCTTTGGCAAGCAAAAAAACCGCACAGCCGAAGCTGTGCGGTTTTTATTGCATTTTCGCTTACTTTTCCACGTTTTCGCAGAAACGCATGAGCATTGCCGCTACTTCCGCGCGGGTCGCGTAGCCCTTCGGGTCCAGCTTGCTGCCGGACTTGCCGGTAACAACGCCAGCCGCATTCGCCCACTGGAGCGCCGGAACAGCATAGCTGCTTACGCTCTGCGCGTCCGTATAGCCGTCGAGGCTCTTCGCGCCGGAAACGTCATACTTCTTGTTCTGTGCGTAACGGTACAGCATAGCTGCCAGCTGCTCGCGGGTGATGTTCACCTGCGGGTTGGTGCCGTCGGATACGCCGTTCGCCTTAGCCCAGTTCATACCCTTTTCGTACCAGACAGAGCCGCCGGTGGTGTCCTCGCCGGCATGGCGTGCCAGAACCGTCATCAGCATGCCGCGGGTGGTATTAGCCTTCGGAGAGAAGGTATTCGCTGCGGTGCCGTTCATCATGCCCTTGCCGGTTACATAATCAACCGCGGAAGCGAACCAGTCGTTCGCAGAAACGTCGTTAAACGTGGTCTTAGACGGGGTTTCGTCCGCCTTTGCGTAGCTTACGCCAACGGTAACGGCGGAAGCAGGCATGGTGAAGGTGTAAACGGTGTCGCTCTTCTTAACGGTGGAAACGGACTTGCCGGAGCCATCGGTAACGGTCAGCTTATCCAGCTTGTAGCCCTTGTCCGGGGACAGGGTAAGGGTAATGGTAGCGCCCTTTTCCGCGTTGGACGGAGAAGCGTTGACGCCGCCGTTGTTGACCGCCGAGGTGGTTACCTTGTAGGTCGTCTTGCCGGAGGAGGAGCCGCCGGAGGAGTGAGTATACTTAAAGGTATACGACTTAGTCGGCTCAATCGGCTGGCCGTTTACAGTAATATCAGCAGATGTGCTGTTTTTAACAGTAAACGTCTTGTTTGCCGTGCCGGTGTACGGAGAAGTACCGCCGATAATCTCGATAGTGCCGTTTGCCGGAACTGCGCTTACAGCATCAGCGAAAGAGGTGTACTTGTCAGTGCCGATGGTTGCAACAGTCTGAGAAGTCTTGCTGATGGTGAACGGAGAGAAACCGTGCGGATTGGTGAAGTTTGCAGTATAAACGCCGTTATTTGCGGTTACAGCTGCATCGTACTCGTGACCCTTATGCTGTACATACAGCGTGTCGGTGTTTTCTACAAAATCAGCCGGGAGCTGAATGGAAACGTTGGTTGCATTGGTAACCTTCAGCGTGTCAGATGCTACTACCTTTTCAGCGGTAGCACCATCCTTGGTACCAACAACTACTACATCATACTTCGGGGTAATATCAAGCGTGTAGGCAGATTTATTATACGCCTTCGGCTCTACATCCAGATAAGTACGAACTTCGATTTTTTCCTGATTCGGAACTTCGTCCTTCGCTGCGTCCTGATACTGCTTACCCAGTGTGTTGCTATTATCGCTGATATTAGCTGCTACTTCCTGTGCTGCCTTAGAAATTTCCGGTGCAGAAACTGCCTTTGCAGCATCAACAATATTGTCCACCTGGTCAGACGGAATATCCTTGTTATTTTTAAGTTCGTCCTTGCTCGGTGCAGCCGTTGCGCCAGCAACCGGAACTACCTGCAGGTCATTTGCATCTGCCAGTTCAACATGGAACTTGTAATCGCCGGTAACTGCCTTAGCAATGTACTTCTGTTGGGCATCAGTATAAGTTGCAAGATACTTAGACGGGTCAGTGGTAAAGTAACCGCCGGAGATTTCCATCGTATATGCGCTACCCCAGTCACCAAACGCCGGTGCTGCAAAATTACCATCAGTAATGGTAATTTTACCAACACCATTGCCGCCTTCACCAAAGCCAAACAAAGTTTTGCTACCAGTGAACGTACCGCCAGAGATCGTAAATTGACCCTTGTCCGCATCATTCGCAAATGCGCCATTGGAAATCGGATACTGGCCCTTGAAAATACCGCCCGAAATCGTTGCAATATTCCAATTCAGAATTGTTGCCGCATTCGTTGCATTGGTATTCGTAGTACTGTCAAAAGTACCACCGGAAATATTCAGAACACCATAGTCATCGTTTTTAACGACCGAACAACTTTTTTCACCGGATTTACCCGAGAAATCGCCATTCTTAATCGTCAGCGAAGCCTTGTCCGCCTGTGCGGGAACGCTCTCACCAGCAACTTTATCCGTAGAATAATACCAACCGTTATCAATCAAGCTCGAAACATTACCGCTGTCAGCAGGCTTCACAGTTACCGCGCCGTCAATGGTCATACTGCCCATATTCTTCAGTACATACCAATACTTGGACAGATAAGTACCGCCATTCAAGTTAATAACTGCATCCGGGAAGTTGGCAACAGCCGCCATTTCGGTTTGGCTTGCCAGTACTTCACCACTGCCCATAACCGTCAAATTGCCCTTATTGACAATCGCACAGCCAGTTGCCGGCTTGATGTTCTTGCCATTCAGGTCAAGCGTAACAGTCTTGCCAGCCGGAATAGTAGCACCCTCGGCGATATTCGCCAGAAGCTTAACGGTTTCACCGCTCTGTGCTGCTGCAACAGCGGCAGCCAGCGTCTTATAACCCTTATTATCGACCACTGCAACAATGCTGGAATCAAAAACAGCTGTGCCGTCAATAACCAGCTTACCAGTGGTACCCGGAACAAAGCGACCATACAGGTTAGACTGACCCGCCGGAGCCGTCTTGTCTGTCTGTGTTACTGTATTACCGCTTTCGGTAGTATTGTTCAAAGCAACTTCGCCTACGTTGGCTGTACCAACAACTACGCCAACACGCCAGCCGCCATCATCGGTAGAGTTCAGAGTGCAACCCGTCACTGTATTATTGGTAAAGGTATGGTAAGTTGCCGGATTTGCACCAGCATGACCAATAATACCGCCAACAGAACCCTTTGCAGTAATTTTCGTATTTTCTACCGAGCAATTCTGAATGGTAACATAAGTATCAACCGGACCATCGTTGGGATTGTTGTAACCGGAAGTCCAGCCAATCAGACCACCAACACGAGCACCACCATTGCTGTCAATCGAGCTGTCAGTCAGATGGCAGTTATCCAGTTCAATCTTGGGCATAGAATCAACATTGTTGATAAATGCACCGATGCCCTGATTACTCGTACTATCCTTGATAGTAACCTTAGTCAAGGTCAAATTCTTGACAACGATACCAGAAGTGCCCGCAAAGCCACCTGCAAACAGCGGTGCATTCAGGCCAGTAATTTTGTGGTTGTTACCCTCCACAGTAACAACACCTGCACCTGTGTAGCCTTGAACAGTAAGCGATGTCCATTGATAACCAGTCAAGTCATAATCTTTATCGATGGTAACAGTAACATTGCCTGAACCAGATTCACCAGCATGAACATCAGTAAACAGTTTCGACAACGCTTCTCCGTCAGAAGTCGCCGTATCCGCCGCAAATGCCACCGGTGCCATAGTCAGCACCATCATCACAGCGAGAAAAGCCGATAACAATCTTCTTTTCATGTTTATCCTCCTAAAAATTGTTTTTTCCGGCATAATCGGTGCCGTTTCGCCTTTCCTTTGCAAAATTTGTACTTAGGAAGGTTTTGTGTCTGAGGGCGAGCACCTCAGACACAAGGGTACCCTTGTGCCGCTTTATTGCCTACATCATACCACCGTTTTACATTTTTTGCAATGCCGTTTATCATAAAACTTTGTCGATTTTGTGTCGTTTTGGCATAATTATAACTTTTTCATTGCTTTTGCACAATTAGAATTGCCCGCATTTATACATTTTTACCACCGCCGCTTGTATTTTGCGCCCGGTTATGCTATGGTAAAAACAGTAATTTGGAATATTTGTGTTCAACCGCTTCTGAGTCCGTTTTATCGGACACCCGATATGCGATACTCAAAGCATGAAAAGGAGGCATGGCATATGAAAAAAGACGATTACGGCTTCTACGGCAAGGGACTTGACGGCTATGTGCACTACCGGCAGGGCATGCAGGAAGCGGCGCGCAATGCACCGAATGCGTCCGGCGGCCGCCGGCCTGTCTCCGCAGAGCAGAAAACAACCGAGCCTGCACCGAAATCCGACGAATCCGGTCAGATCAGCAAGTGGATCCTGCAGCATCCGCTGCATACGGCGTGCATGATCAGCTTGTTTATTGCGCTGACCTGCGTGATTATTGAAAGCCTGGGCGAACCGTCCATCCAGTTTATGGCGGCAACGGCTGTCATCTGCGTGGTTGCCCTGATTTTCCTCGGCATAGAGATTATCAACTTTATCATCTGGTTTTTCAAAAACTGCTGAGCACCAAAAAACGAGCCGACAGCATGGCTTTCGGCTCGTTTTCTCTTTGTTGCTATACCTGCGGGAAACGCGTATCAGTATCCCTCCGACCGGTTTACGACATTTTTCAGCGGGTTTCCGGTCAAATACCGGTCCAGATTGTCCATGCAGATATGCCAGATCGTGTTCTGCACGTCCGCGTTGCCGTCAAAGCTCGGGCCTGCGATATGCGGCGTGAGCAGCACGTTCTCCATGTCCCACAGCGGGCAGTCCGCCGGAAGCGGTTCGGTCTCGAACACATCGAGTGCGGCGCCGCCGAGGTGGCCGTCCTGCAGAGCCGACACCAGATCGTCCGTCCCCGCCAGACTGCCGCGTCCGACATTGACCAGCACCGCGCCTGCTTTCATCGCGTGCAGACGCTCCGCAGTCAGCAGACCTGCGGTCTCGTGCGTATTCGGAAGACAGCCAATGACGATGTCCGCCCGCGGGAGCAGAGCATCTAACGCATCGAGTGTATGCGCCTCCTCGAAGTCTTCCGGTACAGCCGAAACCGCTGTGCGCTTCACGCCGAGCACAGCTGCGCCGAAGACTTTCAATCGGCGGGCCACATTCGCGCCGATGTCGCCCATGCCGAGTACAAGCGCGGTCTTGCCGGAAATCGTCTCCGCATGGTCGTATTTTTGCCAGATATGCGCCTGTTTATTGCTCCAGTATCGTCCAAACGAGCGGTACAGCGCCACCAGACTGCCAATCGCGTACTCCGCGATGATCGTGCCGAACGCACCGGATGCATTCGCCAGCACCACGCTCCGCGGCAGATTTTCCATGCGCGTGTACTTGTCCGCGCCCGCCCAGGTCAGCTGCAGCAGACGCAGGTTTTCGGTCTGCGCCAGCTGGGCTTCACTCGGTTCGCCGAAAATAACCGCAGCCGCGCGAAGCTGCTCTGCGGTCGGGTGTTCGCCGTTCTCCGCGAACGTGAACGCGCACCGCGTACCGAATCGGGTATTTAACGTCTCACGCATGGTCAAATCGCACTGTGCGAGCACCAAAACGGATGTTTTTTCGTTCTGCATTGTGTTTTCTCCGTTATCTGTCAGAATATTTACAATTATATAGTACAGATTTCCGGTTTTCAACAATGGGATAATAAAAAGCATCTGCATGAGCAGACACTTTTCAAATTATTTTTATAATTTCATTTCGCGGTTCTTTCTGCGCAGATGGGTCGCCAGCGCATACAGAACGGCGATATCCTCCTCTTCCAGACCTGTTAAATCCAGCGTCTGCGTTTTTGCAACACACAGCAGATAGTCTGTCGATACCTTGAAAATCTCGGATAATTCGATAATATACTGCGTACTCGGTACATTCAGGCCCAATTCCCACGCATTTACGCTCGACCGTGTGATGCCCAGCCGCTTTGCCAGCGCGGCCTGTGAGATGTTGTGGCTCTCCCGCAGCATTTTAATTCGTTCCCCTATAATCAGCATGCTATCACCTTATTATAGGGTATGCTAATCACGATGATATTACGATATCATTATGATATTTTTAATTGACATACATATTTCTTCCAGCTATACTAAAGAAGATAATAGGAGGACTGTACATGGTAATCTTACTAACGCTCTTAGTATGTCTGATCATAGCTCTCATACTCCGGGGAATCTATGCTGCCCTTCGTTCCATACTATCCAACAAGTGGCTTCATGACGAGGCACGACAGGATGTTGTACATCTGTTTAATCGAGACTTACCTAAATGGTTAGAAGCAGCTTATACCGCCTTATACCAACATTTGCAGACACAGGGCAGCAAATGTGACTGGAGCATAGAAATTACATGCCCCTCCCATGCTGTTATTGATCGATGCCGTATCAATTTTTCCGGTTCGCAAGGTATTATTCTGGACAGTGCCAATCAGCAATTACTCTATTATAAAACAAAGGATTTGCCGGAATTACATGCCCTTCAATGCACAAATGCCCACCCGTTAGAAGCATTTGAGTGTTTTTCTCTCCCCTACTCCGATATTCTCCAGGCACAGCTTATTACTTCCGCGCACGCCTATACGCAGAGGAAAACGAAAGGCGGGATTTCTCAAGGCACCGCCGAACAGCAGGCCGCCGGGCAAACGGTCTATGACAAATTAGCAATCGTTATTCAAATCAAGAATCCCAATCATCCATATATAGAATTAGACTTTTCTAATCATACCGCGGTATCTGAACTGTGGAAAATTCTTCAGACCTCCGGCATATTAGGAAATATCTTTGAAACCGAGACTAAATTCAGCATTTCATATGCAGGCTGTGATACCGATATCAAGATTCAAAAGCGTTTCTCTGCTATTCCATCGCTTCCATTTGCTCTGACGTCGATCGGACCGGCACAGTTAAATATGTTAAATCAAACCCTGCTCCATCTGGAAGCGATTGCACAAGCTGATCCGTCCGATTCCGCACCTGTTTCATGATTTTCATAATAAAAAAGCGCCTGCTCACGCAGGCGCTTTTTCGATTCATTTACGCATCATTCGACAGATGGAACTTATCGAACGCATAGAACACAAGGCTCATGATCATGCCGACGATAGCGGCGAGGGTCATGCCGGACAGCGACACATCGCCCAGCGCCAGCGTCACGCCGGACAGGCCGGTAACGAAAATGACCGAGGTCAGGATCATATTGCGGTTCTTGCTGTAATCCACATGATTATCAACCAGAATACGCAGACCGGAGGTGCCGATCATGCCGTACAACAGGAACGAGATACCGCCGATGACCGGACCCGGAATGGTCTGGATAAGGGCTGCCAGCGGACCAACGAACGAGCAGATGATGCTCAGCACAGCCGCGCCGCCGATCACGCGCACGGAGTACACCTTGGTGATCGCCATAACGCCGATATTTTCGCCGTAGGTGGTGGTCGGCACCGAGCCGATAAAGCCGGAGATCATGGTCGAGAAGTTATCCGCGAACAGCGAGCGATGCAGACCGGGATCCTTGAGCAGATCACGGCCGATGACCTTGCCGGTGACGAGCTGATGACCGATATGCTCGTTTGCGATAACCAGAAGGACCGGAAGAATGATCAAAATCGCGTTGATGTCAAACTTCGGGGTCTGGAAATTCGGAATGGAGATAAAGCTGGTGTGCAGCGCATCCACAATAGTCTGGGGCTTGATGACTTTGGTAATGACACCCGCGATATAACCGCAGATGATCGCGATCAAAATCGGGATAGTCGAGAAAAAGCCGCGGAACAGCACGCTGCCGAATACCGCAACAGCCAGCGTTACGAGGAACGTGATGACCGTGCCTCTCGTTACACCACTACCGATAATACAGCCGGTTTCAGCCGCCGAGCCTGCCAGCTCAAGGCCGATCAGCGCAACGACCGGGCCCATGGCTGCGGGCGGCAGAACGACGTTGATCCAGTCCGTGCCGCACTTATAGATAATGAACGCGAGCACACAGCCGCACGCACCGACGACAACAAAGCCGCCGAGCGCGTACTGATAGCCCCAGTTCTGGATAACGATGGTCGCCGGAGCGATAAACGCGAACGACGAGCCGAGGTATGCGGGCGCCTTGCCCTTGGTGATGAGGATGAACAGCAGCGTGCCGATACCGTTCATGAACAGCACGATCGCCGGGTTCATCTTGAAGATGAACGGCACGAGCACGGACGCGCCGAACATCGCAAACATATGCTGGATGGACAGCGGCACGAGCAGGCGCGGCGGCACCTTTTCCTCTACCTGAATGATTCTGTTGCTTTGCATCGTTTTTTCATTCCCCCTAAAATATTTCTCTTTTACCAAACCCGTCAGCGGAACAGATTTTTGATCTGCTCCATCCGGGCACACGTCATATTATACCCCATTTCATAGCCCCATTCCAGCTTTTTCACGTCTTTTTCAAAGCTGTTCAGCGATTTTTCCGGCTGAAGGAGTACGGTGTCCTGCGGTTTGTTCTCCGCAAGGCGGTGACAGAAGCAAACTGTCTCGTTGTAGTGCTTGGCACGCTCAAGCAGCACCTTGGGCATTGCCGGATATTTGCGTTTCAGCCACTTTGCGGTGAACTGCACGCCGCGTCCAAGCGTTTTGCGGTAGCTTTCCGGCTGCGTGAGCACGATCAGATTGCGCTCGTTGCCGTCATGCAGGCTGCGCAGAATCGGGATTGGGTCGGCCAGACCGCCGTCGTAATAGGTCTCGCCGTCCATCTGCACCGGTGGGAAGTAGATCGGGATGGCGCAGGTCGCTCGCAGCATCGTGCATGGACGGTCCATGCGCATGCCGTCGAGGTATTCGGCTTTGCCTGTCTTTGCATTGGTGACACCGACCAGATATTTTCCCTGATAGCTGTGAAATGTGTCCCAGTCGAACGGCACAAGCTGGTTCGGGATGGTATCGAACACGAAATCCGTGCCGAAAATGGAGTGGTCGTGCAGCAGGTTGCGCGCGCCGAAATAGCGCTTGTCGCCACGATACTGCCGCAGTATGTTGATGTTGCGCTCACGCTGCCGTGAGAGATACGACGCCGCATAGGTAATGCCGGCGGACACGCCGATGACGTAATCGAACATGATGCCGTTGTCGAGCAGCGCGTCCATCACGCCGCAGGAGAATACCGGGCGGAAGGTTCCGCCTTCTAAGACTAAACCGGGCATAATTAACCTGCCTTTCTTACTATTTTTCTGAAATCAAGAGAGTTTTCGTGTTTTTCGGCACACGCTGTCTGGTGCAGTAAAAATCTACGCTATTTTACAAAAAGACAGACCAACAATCGAAATCATCGGTCTGTCTTTCTGACTCTCAGCGGAAAACCGCCGAGTAAAATGCTATTGAATTAGCCGATCATCTTTGCGGTGCTTACCTTGATGCCAGGGCCCATGGTAGAAGCAATAACGCAGGAACGAACGTACTGACCCTTTGCAGCAGCCGGCTTAGCCTTGATGATAGCACCCATCAGAGCGTCGAAGTTGTCCTGCAGCTTCTCAGCGCCGAAGGAAGCCTTGCCGATCGGGCAGTGGATGATGTTGGTCTTGTCGAGACGGTACTCGATCTTACCAGCCTTGGACTCCTGAACAGCCTTGGTAACGTCCATAGATACGGTACCAGCCTTCGGGTTCGGCATCAGGCCCTTAGGACCAAGCACGCGGCCCAGACGGCCTACAACGCCCATCATATCCGGGGTAGCGATAACTACGTCGAACTCAAAGAAGTTCTCCTTCTGGATGCGCTCCATCAGGTCCTCTGCACCAACGATGTCTGCGCCTGCAGCCAGAGCCTCGTCAGCCTTTGCGCCCTTAGCGAATACAGCAACGCGAACCTGCTTGCCGGTGCCGTGGGGCAGAACGATAGCGCCGCGAACCTGCTGGTCAGCGTGACGGGAGTCAACGCCCAGCTTTACGTGCAGCTCGATGGTCTCATCGAACTTAGCCTTCGCGGTGGAAACAACGGTGGAAAGCGCTTCAGCCGGATCGTACTGCTTGGTGCGGTCGATCGTCTTTGCGCTGTCTACATACTTTTTACCTTTATGCACAATAAATCCTCCTTAAGTGGTTAAGCGGGAACTTGAATAACCCTCCCACTGTATGCGGCAGATAGCCGCAGCTTCGTACAACAAATAAAAACCGGAGATTACTCCTCGACGGTGATACCCATCGAACGGGCGGTGCCCGCGATCATGCTCATAGCAGCCTCGAGAGAAGCGGCGTTCAGGTCGGGCATCTTGGTCTCTGCGATCTTCTGGCAGTCAGCCTTGGACAGCTTTGCAACCTTGGTCTTGTTCGGTACAGCAGAACCGGACTCGATGCCGCAAGCCTTCTTGATCAGAACCGGCGCCGGAGGCGTCTTGGTAACGAAGCTGAACGAACGGTCAGCATAAACCGTAATGATAACCGGAATGATCATGCCGGCATCGTTCTTGGTGCGCTCGTTGAATTCCTTGGTGAAAGACATGATGTTTACACCGTGCTGGCCGAGAGCCGGACCTACCGGGGGAGCCGGGGTTGCCTTGCCTGCGGGAATCTGGAGCTTGATATAACCTACTACTTTCTGTGCCATGTTGAAAGGTTCCTCCTTCAAAAAATGTGGTGGCTGGCGAGTTCCTAATTGGCACGGAACTCTCCCACTTGCCGTAAATGCGGAAATCTATCTTCCGCTCATTGTCACTCGTCGAGAGTTTCAACCTGATCGAGCTCAAGCTCGACAGGGGTTTCGCGGCCGAACATGGAAACGGTTACGTTTACCTTGTTCTTATCCGGCTCAACCGACGATACAACGCCGATAAAGCCTGCCAGCGCGCCGTCGATAACGCGAACACTGTCGCCTGCGGCGTAGTTTACCTCGATCTCGCGCTTTTCCACGCCCATTGCGATGATTTCTTCCTCAGTCAGCGGAATCGGCTTGGAGCCGCCGGACTTGTCCTGACCCAGAAAACCGGTGCAGCCGCGCGTATTGCGAACCAGATACCAGGTTTCATCGGTCATGATCATCTTAACGAGCACGTAGCCCGGGTACAGCTTGCGCTCTACCTCGCGGCTTTTGCCGTCCTTTACCTCAACGACCTTCTCGGTCGGGATGTTGACGGCTTGGATCAGGTCATGCAGCTTGCGGTTTTCGACCGCTTTTTCGATCGAAGAGGCTACCTTGTTTTCGTAGCCGGAGTACGTATGAACAACGTACCATTTTGCAGCGTCTGACATTGTTGCCTCCTTTTAAGTTAGGCGGCGAAATGTTTAAGCAGCGTCTGGACACCAAGACCGAATACGATGTCAAGCACCCAGATGAAAATACCGATGATGACTACGCAGGCGATAACGACCAGCGTGTTGTTCGTCGTCTGCTCACGGGTGGGCCAGACGATCTTACGGCATTCGCTCTTCAATTCGCGGAACCACTTGCCGATACGAGCAAAGAGACCGGGCTTTTTCGCTTTGGTTTCTTCAGCCATTAAGCTACTTCCTTTCCCTTACTTCGTTTCGCGGTGAAGCGTGTGCTTCCGGCAGAAACGGCAGTACTTGTTCATTTCCAGACGATCCGGATCATTCTTCTTGTTCTTCATTGTGTCATAGTTTCTCTGCTTGCACTCGGTGCAGGCCAGCGTGATCTTTACGCGCATAGATAACGGCACCTCCTTTTAATATCTCGCTTCGTTTCCGTATCCCTGTGACACGGCTTGAAGCTAATTGCCTCCCTCTGTCAGCGTTCCGACGTCAACTTTTCAGACACACGAAAAATAGGCGCAAAAAAAGAACCTGCATAGGTGTTTTTAGTATAGCATGTGAGGGATTTGCGGTCAAGCATTTTTTCTGAAAAAGTGCTGATTATTTTCGTTTTTTATGGTATACTCAGGGTAATCACACGGGCAGAAAACACCGATTTGAAAAACTGCCCAAGAAACAGGAGTATGACTATGCGTATTTTGGGCATTGATTACGGAGACGCCCGCACCGGCCTTTCGATCTCCGATCCTTCCGGCTTTCTGGCCGGCTCGCCGAGCGTGATCCACGAGTGGAATTACGCCAAGCTGGTGGACAAGCTGGCGGCCTTCATTCAGGAAAACAAGATTGAGGAGATCGTCCTCGGCCACCCGAAGAATATGGACGGCACGGTTGGCCCTCGCGCCGAAAAGTGCGAGACTCTGGCGAAGGAGCTGGAGGAGCGCACCGGACTGCACGTTGTGCTGTGGGACGAGCGCCGCACGACGGTCGCCGCACACGAAATCCTGCACCGCAGCGGCAAAAAAGAGAAAAAGCACCGTCAGAACGTCGATGCAGTCGCGGCAACGCTTATCCTGCAGGGCTATCTGGATTTTAAGCGCCGCCAGTGATTTCCGGTATATCTATTTATATAGTATCCTTTTTCGGCACCTGTTCCCCGCAGGTGCCGTTTGCTTTTCCAATAACTTCTTTCGATAAGAAACATTTCTTGACGGTTTGGCTTTTTTCTGCTACAATAAGAAAAACTTCAATACTTTACCGTGTGCAAGTCCCGCTGCATGCGGTTTTTGTTTCTAAGGAGAATGATACATGTCTATTCTTTTCAGCCTGCTCACAAACCCGGTCACGATATCCGTACTGGTGCTCTGTGTTCTGTGCCTGACCGGTTTGAATGTGCTGCTGTCCATGCTCATCGCGTGCATCATCGGCGGCGTGGCCGGCGGTATCCCGCTGCTGAACGCGCCCGAGGGCACGCAGACCGTTATGCAGCTGCTGACCGGCGGCTTTGCCAGCAACGCCACGACTGCGCTGGCGTACATCCTGCTCGGCACGTTTGCCACCTGCATCGCCACGACCGGTCTGGCCGACATTCTGTCGAAAAAGCTGTCGCGCCTGCTCGGCGGACACAAACTGGCGCTCATTGGTGTGCTGACGCTCGTTGCCTGCCTGTCGCAGAACCTCATTCCGGTGCATATCGCATACATCCCGATTCTCGTGCCGCCGCTGCTCCGCATGATGAACCGTATGCGGCTTGACCGGCGTGCCGTTGCGTGTGCGCTGGCGTTCGGCCATAAAGCGCCGTATATCACCATTCCGTTTGGTTTCGGATTGATTTTTCAACGCGTTATCGCGGATAATCTGAGTGAAAACGGTCTTTCTGTAACGGTCAAGGACGTTACCGCCGCCAACTGGAGCATTGGCGTTGCCATGCTGATCGGTCTGTTCATCGCCGTGTTTGTCCTGTACCGCAAGCCGCGTGACTACCACGACATTGAAGCAGACACCTCCGCTGCCGAGGTAATTTCGGAAAAGCTCGAGTATCGCCATTATGTCATGCTTGCCGCCGCGATTGTTGTCGCAGTCGTGCAGGTTATCAGTCAGGATCTGGCGCTTTCCGCGCTGTGCGGCCTGATCATCATCATCGCGTTCCGCGCTATCAAATGGAGTGACATTGACGAGCAGATCGAGGGCGGTATCCGTCTGATGGGTCAGATTGCCATCATTATGCTGGTGGCAGGCGGCTACGCCTCGGTCATCAAGGCCACCGGCGGCATTGACGCGCTCGTAAACGCCGGTATTTCCGCCGTAGGCGGCAGCAAGGTTGTCGCTGCGATTGTCATTACGCTCATCGGCCTGCTGGTGACGATGGGCATCGGCACCTCGTTCGGCACTGTGCCCGTGCTCGCTGTGCTGTTCGTGCCGATGTGCAGCTCGCTTGGGTTCTCCACTCCGGCTACCATCCTGCTCATTTCGGCCGCCGCTGCCCTTGGCGATGCAGGTTCGCCCGCATCCGATACCACGCTCGGCCCAACCTCCGGACTCAACGCCGACGGTCAGCACGACCATATCCGCGATACCTGTATCCCAACGTTTATCGCGTTTAATATTCCGATTATGATCTGCGCGATTTTGATGTCGCAGGTGCTGTAAAACAGCACCCCTGCAATAATAATTAAGGTTTAAGGCGCGACGATGAAAAACGCTCGAGATTACTCGAGCGTTTCAGTCTGTCGATAAAGTCAATCTATCGTTTTTACTTTTCGTGCGGCAGCACGCATAAAATAGAATTTGCACAGCAAATTCATCATTCCCGGGGGCATGGTCCAGACCACCCTCTCTTGCCGCTATGCGGCAATTCACCTTGTGTACCTCGGGAATTATACAAGGGACGAAAAATCGTGCCCGTAGGGCGCGGCTTTTCGTCAAGATTCGATTGAAAGCGTGGTTTCAATCGAGAGGCTGCTCGAAAAACGGAGTTTTTCGACAGCCTCAAACGCTCGAGATTACTCGAGCGTTTTATTTTTTATCCACAGCAATGTGGATAACTCGGTGGATAGCTACTCCATCTTTCCATCCAGAATTTCCGCAATATCGTCAATCAGCTGTTCCCAGTCATCCTCGGTGCCCTCGGTCTGCAGAAATCCAGTGCCCATATCGTTGACAAAGGCGTGTCCGATGTCGATATAACTGTCGTAATCCGGCTCATGATAGCCGTATTCCGTGCCGAGCAGCACGATTTCGTCGCATTCATCGCCCTGCAGGTGCGCCATCGCTACATTGAGAAAGCCGTTTTCCGCCATGCTGTCATCATCGTCCGGCGCCGCCCATGCACGCTCCCAGTATTCGTCCTCATCCTCGTTGAACAGGCCGTCCTTGTAATAGTCCAGCTCACGCCGAATGCTCTGCTTGAGAAAATTTCGGTCCATATTGTTCGCTCCCCTTTTCTCTGTTTTGCGACTTTATTATAGCATGTGCAACTCGTTTTTCAAGTCGGTAAATTATCCACAAACTTGTGGACAAATTTGTGCGCAATTTCTTTTCATACACGCTCCGCTGTGCTATACTGCTGACAGAACCATCAGGCGAACCGAGGGACGCAGCATGAAAACATTAGGCATTGACATCGGCACCACAACGATCAGCGCGGCTGTGCTCGAGGACGGACAGTTTCTCGCCAGCGAAACGCGGTCAAACGGTGCCTTTATTTCGTCTGCGCTGACGTGCGCACGCGAGCAGGACGTGGAAAAGATCACGCAAACAGCACTTGCTATTGTGCAAATGCTGTTTGAACGCTATCCGGATATTCATTCCATTGGCGTGACCGGGCAAATGCACGGCATTCTGTATGTGGACGCGGACGGCAATGCCGTCAGTCCGCTGTACACCTGGCAGGACGCACGCGGCAGCCTGCCGCACAGCAAAACCGAAAGCTGGGTGCAGTATCTCACGCGCGAGACCGGATGCCTTGCCGCAGTCGGTTTCGGTCTGGCAACGCACGCGTACAACCTTGCCGCCGGACTTGTGCCGCCCGCCGCCGTCACCTGCTGCACCATCGGTGACTACCTTGCCATGCGGCTGTGCGGATTGGCTGCGCCGCGCATGGATGCCAGCAACGCCGCAAGCATCGGCTTCTTCGACGCGGAACGCTGTGCTTTCGACCAAAACGCTCTGCAAAAAGCCGGTATCGACCCGAACTTTGTCCCGCAGCTTGCCGCCGAGCCGGTAATCGGGCACTTCCGGAATGCGGCTGTCTGTGCCGCCATCGGTGACAATCAAGCCAGCTTTCTGCGCGCGGTGCGCGACAAAACCGCCGAAATGCTTGTGAATGTCGGCACCGGCAGTCAGTTTTCCGTGTTTACGCCGCACTATCTGCAGGCAGACGGCTTAGAGACCCGTCCCATGCCGGGCGGCGGCTATCTTCTGGCCGGTGCTTCGCTGTGCGGCGGACGCGCTTACGCACTGCTCGAGCAGTTTTTCCGCTCCACCGCGTCCATGCTCGGCACAGAAACGAACAGCTGCTACGACGCAATGGCGCGTCTGCTGGATGAAAATCCGCGTCCGGATGATGTGCCTGCCGTCTGCACCCTGTTTGAAGGCACGCGCGCAGACAGCAGCCTGACCGGCAGTATTTCCGGCCTTACAACGCACAATTTCACGCCTTTACACCTGATTTACGGCGTGATGGACGGCATGGCCGACGAGCTGCATCGAATGTACACCGCGTATCGGCAGGCCGGCGGCACGCCGAAAAGGCTGATCGGCTCGGGCAACGGCCTGCTGCAGAACCGGTATCTGCAGCAGCGCTTTGAGTCTGCCTTCGGCTGTCCGCTCACGCTGTCCGACGGCCGCGAGGAAGCTGCCGCAGGCGCGGCGCAGTTCGCTGCGGAGCAGCAGATTTGACAGCAGCAAGATTATTGAACAAGTCGTATCATCAATATTTTGAATTTCGTGCGTTAGTGCGCATGAATAGCGTTTGCTTTGCAAATGCCAAAAAGTCAGGGCGTGTACCTGCAGGGTTCGGAAAGGATGGAACGCTATGCAAGCCTTCAAAAAAGTCAATATGGAAAGCTGGCCTCGCCGTGAGCACTACCGCTACTATACCGAGGCTCTCAAGGTTGAATTCAATATGACGGCGCCGGTGGATGTGCAAAACCTGCTCCGTTTCTGTCATGCACACGGCTGTAAATTCTACGCAGCGGCGATTTACTGCGTCACCAAGGCGCTGGGCCGCATCGAGAACTTCCGCATGTTCAAAAACGCGGACAACGAACTCTGTGTCTGGGATAAAATCGTGCCGAATTTCACGTTCTTTCATCCGGATGACTGCACGTTTTCCGACTGTTGGACGGACTTTTCCGAGGATTTCCCCACGTTTTACAACGCCATTACCGCGGATATGGAGACCTATAAGGATGTCAAGGGCATCAAGACCAAGCCGAATCAGCCTGCGAATTTCTACTGCGTATCCTGTACGCCGTGGACGGCGTTTACCGGCTGCGGCAGCCGCGTCGCGGACGGACAGCCGGCGTACTTTCCCATCGTTGTCATGGGCAGATACGAAAAATGCGGCGAAAAGGTCAATATGCCGGTCAATATCACCATTGCACATGCGGTGGCAGATGGATACCACGCAGGCCTGTTCTTCCGGTATCTGCAGGAGGAACTGGATGCTCTGCACTGAATGTACAAAAATCCACGCTTTTCTTTGTGAAAAGCGTGGATTTTCTCATTCATCCTGTCCAAATATTGCCCCATCCAACATCAGCACATCCTCCATCGGAATCACCGTGCCGTCTGTCAGGGTCAACCGCCGCGTGAACTCATCCGCCTTTTTGACCACACCGGAAACTGTGCGGTATGCACCGCCGGATTTGCGTTCATCCGGCACAAAATAGGTAATCTCCACCTCGGGTTCTGCATCGAGCACGGAAAGCAGCAGCCGATACCGCTCGTTAAGTGCGGTCAGCATGGTCTCGTCCAGCTCGATTTTGCGGTCGGTCAGCCGCGCTGTCTCACGGATAACACCGGCATACCCGGTCAGCGCCGCAAACGGCGAAAACTGCGCCGCACGGTCGCTCATGGGCATCTGCGGACGGGTTGGGGAGACATGATGCGGCAGATTCATAATCCCGGCGTATTTTCGATTGTCGATTGCGGACATACTTCACCTGCTTTCTTCGACTGCGTTTCGTCCAGAAAAATCCACAGCAGCTCATGTGCGTCTGCGGAACTCCGGTCGGCCATGGTGATTTTGAGATGTACCCGGCTGCCGTCCCGTATCTGATAGGTCATCTTCAGCGAACCATGCGCCGCAATCTGCTCCTCTATATAGCTGTAATCCAACAGCTTTGCAAATTCGTCATAATACTCCGGATGAACCAGTTCGCGGCAGTACTCACGCACGGAAGACATAAACGCATGATGATTATTCTCCAGCATGGTCTTAAAATATGACGGAACATAGATATACCGACAGGTATCCTGCTTGGCATTGACCATGTACACTCCCCTGTAAAGCGGCGCGATGGCCTGCAGAAAACGGGTAACATCCTGCTTTTTGATGAGTAGCTGCTCCAGCTTGTCATCGATGATGCGCATTTGACGGATACCGCCGTTATTGCGGTAAAACTCCATCTTATCATGCCGCATGGCCGTTTCAGCCCGATTGACCGTCTCGTTCAGCGTCTGTCTGTCCGTGCTTTCAGACACGCCGACCGAGACCTCATAACCCATCTCACGGATTGTGTGACGGAACGCCGCAAGGCTTTCTGCAAGCTCCTCCGGCTGACGCGCCGGACACAGCAGGACAAACTCATCACCGCCGATGCGGTACGCGCAGTCGTCCGGGAAATACTTCCGAATCCCGTCCGCAATCGAGCGCAGCATATGGTCGCCGGCCTCATGTCCCAAGTGGTTGTTGATCTCATGTAGGCCGACGGCATCCATGTAAATGCAGGTCAGCCGCGCATAATTCGCCAGCTGAAAGACCTTGAGATCGTGCTCGTACTTGCAGCGCGTGTACAGATGGGTCAGCACATCATGATTATAGTAGTCCTCGGAATGGTCGGCTGTGTGGTGCGACAGCTGCAGCTCCTTCTCACCGAGCACGATGGACTGACCGTTCTCACCGTTCTTGAGTGAAAGCGTGATTTCCATATTTTCATCCAGAATCATATCATCCGGATATCGTTTTTCCAAATATTCCGCTACCAGACGCAGGACATTTCCGGCGTGATAGCCTTTTTCGCAGATAATTTTCATTAGCTTCTCCGTATGCAGCTGCCTTGCGGCTTCGCAATCCTTCCAGAAAAGATATATTTCCCATATTATTGTGAATATATTATATTTCCTTTGATTGCCATATACAAGGGTGACTGCCTGAAATGTCGAATTTTCGACATAGAACGTCAGTGGAGAGGCAGAATCAGGCAATTCATTTACATTGCCTGAGGCTGTCGAAAAACTCCGTTTTTCGAGCAGCCTCTCGATTGAAACCACGCTTTCAATCGAATCTTGACGAAAAGCCGCGCCCTACGGGCACAATTTTTCGTCCCTTGTATAATTCCCGAGGTACACGCCCCCGGGAATTATGAATTTGCTATGCAAATTCTATTTTATGCGTGCTGCCGCACGAAAAATAAAAACGATAGATTGACTTTTTCGACAGACTGAGGCAATGCATTTACATTGCCTTAGCATGTTTTTCCGATTATGCGTTATGCCCGCCGATTTTTCCGTTTCGCTCGATGGCAGTCGCACCTTCCTCAAGGTTCATGCCCTTGAGCAGCGCGTTTTTGCCGTACTTGCTCTTGATGGCAAGCGCCGCCTGCTGCAGCTTTCGTTCCCGCTCGAGTGCGGTCTGCTCTGCCCTCCGGCGCTCCTGCTCGGCAGCATAGTCGGTAAACAGGTCAAGCTGCTCACACCGAGCCGGCTGGGGTGCGTCAGATTCCGGAAGGATGTGATCTGCCACCAGATACATGCGCCGGATGAGCAGATTCGGGTCGATAATACGGTCGAACAGCGTGGTCGCTGCGTCCATGAGCTTTCGCGTAGACGAGGTCAGTTCTCCGAGACTCTGCGTGCCGTGTGCAGATTTTGGAAGCGTGCGCCCGTAGCGATCGGTCTCGGTCTTGCCGTGATAGTGAATCCGCCGTGCCGGATCGTTCAGGTTATCAATATCGTACCCGACGGTCAGCACAAGCCGGTCGGTGACAAAGCCCTTGCTCACCAGATCGAGTACCAGCTGATCCGCCATTTCGCGGACAACCAGACGTGCCTTGTCCGCTGTATACGGACACGCAAGCACCTGCCCGGTGCTGATGCTGTTGGTGCTCGGCTTGTAGGCTTTGATATCCGCGACCGTGCACGGCTCCCATCCCCACGCATGGTCGATGAGCAGCTCCGCATTTTTACCGAACAGCTTATACAGCAGATCCTCGTTTTTCTCCGAGCACAGCGCGATATCGCCCATGGTGCACATGCCGTACTGCTCGAGTTTTTTCGCGGTGCCTCGTCCCACACGCCAGAAATCGGTGAGCGGCTGATACGACCACAGCTCGTGCCGGAATCTGCGCTCGTCCAGTTCGGCGATACGCACGCCGTCGCGGTCGGCGGGAACGTGCTTGGCGACAATATCCATCGCCACCTTGCACAGAAACAGGTTGGTGCCGATGCCCGCCGTGGCCGTGATGCCGGTGGTGTTCAGCACATCGAGAATGATTTTCCGCGCCAGCTCACGCGCGGTCAGGCCGTAGGTCTCAAGGTAGCCGGTCACGTCCATGAACACCTCGTCAATGGAGTACACAACCATGTCCTCCGGCGCGACATATTTCATGTAAATGGCATAAATCCGGCTGCTGTACGCCATATAATGCGCCATATGCGGCGGTGCGATGATGAAATTCATCGCAAGAGACGGGTTGTCCCGCAGTTCCGCAGCAGAGTAAGACGCGCCGGTGAATGTGTGCCCGGGCGCACGGCGCTGCCGCTCGGCGTTGACCTGCTTGACGCGCTGACGTACCTCAAACAGCCGTCCGCGGCCGGAAATGCCGTAGCTTTTCAGCGACGGCGTGACTGCCAGACAGATGGTCTTGTCCGTGCGGGTCTCGTCCGCGACAACAAGGTGCGTGTCGAGCGGATCCAGCCTGCGCTCCCGGCACTCCACGGAGGCATAGAAGGATTTCAGGTCGATGGCAAGGTAGGTGTGGGATCGCATGGTTATGCCTCCTTTCGGCATGTCAGTCAATCAGATAACGATTTTGTATCAGATATTGGATATTCGGGTTATCCATAGATAATTTTCCGGTAACACAGTTCAAATAAGCAAGTAATATCTGTAAATGTGTTCTATATAAGGTTACGGATAGATAATTATCGTCTAGGGCAATACCGCATAATTGAACAAGAGCGATTTGCGAATAAATTTTGCGTACTTTTGTAAAATACATTATAATTTTACCCTTTTCAAGAGAACACCGTCAAGAAAAACCGTCCTCTCCTCCCAGTATTCCGCAATCCTATGGATAAATTATGGTCTTCAGTGATTTATTGTGCTATACTATCCACAGAACATCCCCAAAAGGAGGAACTTTATTATGGTACAAGTGAATGCGATCGGTGACGCATGTCCGATTCCGGTCATCAAAACGCTGCACGCGCTGCAGGATTTAAACGGTGCGGGCACGGTGCAGACGCTGGTAGATAATGAAATTGCGGTGCAGAATCTGACCCGCCTTGCGGAGAGCAAAGGCTGCTCGATCACGACCGAAAAGCGCTCGGACAAGGAGTTCTGCGTGACAATCACGACTGAAAATTCCATCGGCAAGGCAGAAGCCGATGAGCAGATTGCCTGCACGGTACCGGCGGCGCAGAAAAAGACGGTCGTTGTCATTTCCGCCGACCATATGGGCGAGGGCGACGAGGAGCTTGGCCGCATTCTCATCAAAGGCTTTATTTTTGCGCTCACCCAGCAGGAGCACCTGCCGAGCACGATTCTGTTCTACAACGGCGGCGCACGCCTGACCTGCGAAGACTCGGCATCGCTCGAGGATCTGAAAAACCTGGCATCGCTCGGTGTGGAGATTCTGACCTGCGGTACCTGTCTCAACCACTACGGCCTGACCGACAAGCTGGCAGTCGGTGACGTGACCAACATGTACGTCATCACCGAGAAGCAGATGCAGGCCGACCTCATTCTGCGCCCGTGATGCGGCGCAAACGACCGTTTGCGGTCATCGCGTTCGCGTCCACCGAGCAGGCACTCGCGGCAGAAGCCATGTTCACGCAGCGCGGTCTGCCCGGACGCATGATCCCGATTCCCTCTCAGGTGAGCGCAGGCTGCGGACTGGCATGGAAGGCCGAAACAAGCGAGGAACAGGTGCTCCTCGACGCTCTGTGTGAAACCGGCATCGGATTCGAGACACATGCTCTTGTCGAACTGTTCGACTGACGGAGGAAATCATGATTTATCTGGATAACGCAGCGACCACGCTGCACAAGCCGCCTGAAGTCGCAGAGGCGGTCAAAAACGCCATTCTTACCGCAGGAAATGCGTCGCGCGGCGCACACGGCGTGTCGCTTTCCGCGTCGCGCATGGTGTTCGAAACGCGGAGCAAGCTGGCGAAGCTGTTCGGCTGTCCGCGTGCGGACCATGTTGTATTCACCGCGAACTCCACCGAGGCGCTGAATATTGCACTCTACGGTCTGTTCTCGTCCGGCGATCACGTCATCTCGACCGATCTGGAGCACAATTCCGTGCTCCGTCCGCTGTATGATCTGCAGACGCGCGGCGTATCGGTGGATTTTGTACCAGCGGACCGTCAGGGCAATATCCGCTATGAGGATATGGAAACGCTCTTTCGACCGGAAACCAAGGCCGTTGTCTGCACGCATGCATCCAATCTGACCGGAAACCTGCTCGATATCGCCAAAATCGGTGCAATGGCGCACGCACACGGTGCGCTTCTGGTTGTCGATGCATCGCAGACGGCAGGCGCGGTGCCAATCGACATGCAGCGCATGAACATTGACGTGCTCTGCTTCACCGGCCACAAGGGCCTGATGGGTCCGCAGGGAACCGGCGGCCTGTGCATCCGGCCGGGTGTAGAGCTTCGGCCGCTGCTCCGCGGCGGCACCGGCATTCACTCCTACGACCGCGAACAGCCGCAGGCGTATCCTGCACGGCTCGAGGCGGGCACGCTCAATACGCACGGCATCGCCGGACTGCATGCCGCGCTGAAATTTATCGAAAAACAGACCGTGCAGATCATCGGAGCACACGAACGCGCACTCATGCGGCGGTTTTACGACGGTGTGAAGGACCTTGACGGCGTGATCGTCTACGGCGATTTCTCCCGGTCGGAACGTGCGGCTGTTGTCGCGCTTAACATCCGCGATTATGACTCCGCCGAGGTCGCGGACGCGCTGTTTGCCGATTATGACATCGCCACACGCGCCGGTGCACACTGTGCGCCGCGCATGCACGAGGCGCTCGGCACCGTGCAGCAGGGCGCGGTGCGCTTCAGCTTTTCATATTTCAACACGGAAAACGAGGTCGATACCGCGATTGCCGCCGTGCGGGAACTGGCGGAGTGACCCTGCATTTTCCCCAAAGGAGCCTTACCTATGAGCAACCAGCTTGCCGTGCTGTTCCCCGGCATCGGCTATCATATCGACAAACCGCTGCTATATTACAGCGCAAAACTTGCACGCGCACGCGGCTGCGACCTGCTCGCGGTGCAATATCCCGCTCTGCCGACCGGTTTGAGAGACCATGCCGAAAAAATCGAACAGGCTGTGCAGACCGCGCTTTCTGCCGCAGAGGAACAGCTTGCCGCCATCGACTGGACCGCTTACGACCGCGTTTTCTTCCTCTCGAAGAGCATCGGCACTGCGATTGCCGCACGGTATGCTGTTCAGCACAACATTCATCCGCGGCAGGTATACTACACGCCGATTGAACAGGCCCTGCCCTATCTCGACCCGACCGGCATCGCCTTTCACGGCACCGCCGATCCGTGGGCGGACACCGAGATGATCATAAACGGCTGCCGGAAGATCGGCATTCTGCTCTATCTGACCGAAAACGCCAACCACTCAATGGAAACCGGCGATACCTTGCACGATATTTTTATTCTGCACGATATTATGGATGAAACCGCACACTGGATGGATTCTCCGGCGTGACCGCCGTTTTCCGTTTACTTTTTCCGCCCTCTATGATAAAATAGACTATCATAATGAGGAAGTATGTCTATGAGAAAAAATGTACTCGAATATTTGGAATCCTCTGCCCGAATGCACGCGAACAAGCCTGCGTTCTGCGATGAGAACCGCGTGTTCACCTTCGGCGAGCTGCTGAAGGCCGCACAGGGTCTGGGCACGCACCTTGCCAGAGCCGTCGATACGCTGCACAAGCCGGTCGCGGTTTTGATCGGCCGCACGGCCGAAAGCGTTGCCGCAATGCAGGGCGTGCTGTATGCGGGCGGCTGCTACGTTCCGATTGACGACCACATGCCGGAAGCGCGTATCCGCCGTATTTTCGAGCAGGTCCATCCGGCCGCTATCGTCTACGCCGAGGGCAACCGCAGGCAGGCTGAGCCGCTTGCCGACTGTGCGCCGCTCATCTCGATGGACGAGGGCTTTGCAGCACCGGCTGACGCAGACCTGCTGCAGTCCATCCGTGAGAGCGTACTGGATATCGACCCGGTTTACCTGCTGTTCACCTCGGGTTCGACCGGTGCGCCGAAGGGAATCGTCATTCCGCACCGTGCGGTCATCGACTTCACCGACTGGATGAGCGAGTTCTGCGGCTACACTGAAAACGATGTTTTCGGCAATCAGGCGCCGTTTTACTTTGATCTTTCGTGTAAGGATCTGTACCAGACCCTTTCGCTCGGTGCAACCTGCCATATTTTCTCGAAAAAGCTGTTCACCTTCCCGATGCTGCTGCTCAAGGAGATGGAGCGTGTCGGCGTGACCGCCATCAACTGGGCGACCAGCGCGTTTCACTTCGTGGCAAGCTCGGGTGCGCTGAGCAAATGTGCACCGCCCACGTTGTGCAAAGCCGCTCTCGGCGGTGAAGCGCTGCAGGCGCGCTATGTGAACGCGTGGAAGGCCGCGATTCCGGGTCTCGAGGTTGTCAATATGTACGGACCGACCGAGACCACCGTGGACTGTGCCGCATTCCATCTCACCCGCGACTACCGCGACGATGAAGCCATTCCAATCGGCAAAGCCTGCCGCAACATGCAGATTGTGCTGCTCGACAAGGACGGCAAGCCCGTTCCGGACGGCGAGGCCGGCGAGATCTGCGTGCGCGGCAGCGGACTGGCCAGCGGCTATTTCGGCAACTGGGAAAAGACGAACGAATGCTTCATCCAGAACCCGACAAACCCGTATTTCCGCGATATTCTGTACCGCACGGGCGATATTGCCGTCAAGAAGGACGACGGTCTGCTGTATTTCCTGTCGCGGCAGGACGGACAGATCAAGCACATGGGCTACCGCATCGAGCTTGGCGAGATCGAGACCGCGCTGCACAGCGTGGACGGCATCGCCGCCGCAGCCTGCCTGTTTGACCGCAGCCGCGACCGCATCCTCTGCATCTACGAGGGCGAGCCGGATGCCGCGGCACTCGCGCGTGCCATGCGCAGGCTGGTGCCCAAGTACATGCTGCCCAACATCTACGAAAAGCTGGACGCACTGCCGATGAATGCCAACGGCAAGATCGACCGCGTCAAGCTGAAGGAGCAATTTATCCATGCGGAAGATTGAGAATTTCGCACAGATTTCCGATCTGCTGAACGCACAGCTCAAGCGCGGTGTCCTCACCAACAACTTTCTGCGCGGTGAGGACTACACGCGCGAAATCGAAAACGGACTGTACATTCACGAGGCGGACGGCGCCCTGCTGCTGTTCCGCGAACGCGGTGACCACCTTGTGATGACGTTCTACCTGCATCCGGGCGCGGTGCTCTCCCTGCCGGAGACGGACAGGCCGGTTGTGACCGAGCTGTCCTGCCGCGCGAAAGACGCGGAGGTTATGGCTAATGCCGCCGAGCAATTCTGTGCCCTCGGTTTTCGTCAGGTGCTGCGCCGCACACGGCGCACCCGCAAACCGGAAGCATTTCCGGTGGAAACAACCGCAGTTCCTGCAAAGCCGGAGGATTTCGAGGATATTTCCCGCTTTTTAAGCGAGCACTTCTCCGCTCTCACCGGCTGTCTGCCGACTGCGGACGATCTGCGCGAAAACCTCGCAAACGGTCAAACCGTTATCACCCGGGACGAAAAAGGTGTTTCCGGTGTGCTGCATTTTGCGGTTTCCCGCGCCTCGACCGAGATTCGGCACCTTGCCGTACGTGCGGACTGCCGCGGAAAAGGTCTTGCCGGCGAACTGCTCACTGCGTATCTTGCGGCAACGGACGGTGCAAAAAGTCAGGTATGGGCGCGGACCGGCAATGCGCCGGCCGAGCATTTTTACGAACAACACGGCTATCGGCCCGACGGATGGACTTCCGCCGTGCTGCAATATAATTAAAGGAGAAATCGACCATGAGAGAAAAAATTATCGAAATTCTGAATGAGATCTGCCCGGGCAACGACTTTGAGAACGAAACTGCCATCATCGATGACGGCATCATCGATTCCCTCGACATCGTAGCCGTTATTTCCGAGCTGATGGAGGAGTTTGACGTTCAGCTGGGTGTCAACGACCTGACGCCTGAGAACTTCAACTCGGTTGACGCCATCGTTGAACTGATCGAGAACGCGCAGGACTAATGGCTTTTACTTCCGCTTCGTTTATCGTACTCACCATCGTGAGCGTGCTGCTCTACTACATCGTGCCGAAAAAGGCACAGTGGTGCATCCTGCTGCTGGCGAGTGCGGCGTTTTACATGGCCGGCTCGGTCAAGGCGTTTGCGTGGGTGGTTCTGGTGTCCGGAATGACCTGGGTAACCGGACTCATTCTCGGACGCTATAACGCCATCAAGCCTGCCGACAAGGCGCAAAAGGCCCAAATACAGCACAAAAAGAAGCAGATCGCGATAATTTGCGCGGTCTGCTGTTTTGGCTTGCTCTACGCGATGAAATACTGGAATTTTACGCTCGAGCTGCTGCCGTCCGCGCTCGGCAATCACATTCCCCGATGGGATTTTGTCGTGCCGCTCGGTCTGTCGTTTTTCATTTTCCAGTCCATGAGCTACGTTATTGACGTGTACCGCGGCAAATATGCGCCCGAGCGCAATCCGCTGCGCTACGGTCTGTTCGTATCGTTCTTCCCGCAGATGGTGCAGGGACCGATCAGCCGTTTCGATCAGCTGGCGCCACAGCTTACCGCAGAGCGCAAGCTGTGCTGGGACGACCTGCAGATCGGCATTCAGCTGGCGCTCTGGGGTTACTTCAAAAAAATCGTCATCGCCGACCGCGCAGCTGTTCTGGTAAACAACGTCATCATGGAGAACTGTCCGTACGGCGGTGCTGTCATTGCGCTCGGCATTCTGTTCTACTGCATTCAGCTGTACTGCGATTTTTCCGGCGGCATCGACATCACACGCGGCGTCGCGCGCATGTTCGGCATTGATATGACCGTCAACTTCCGCCGACCGCTGTTTTCCACCTCGCTCACCGACTACTGGCGCCGCTGGCACATCACGCTCGGTGCGTGGATGCGCGACTATGTGTTCTATCCTCTGGCGTTTTCCAAGCCGTTCGGCAAGCTAGGCAAGTGGGCGCGCAAGCATTTCAAGGGCATGATGGGCAAGATCTGTGCCACCTCGACCGCAACGTTTATCGTGTATTTGATCATCGGCATCTGGCACGGCGCCAACTTCCGCTTCATTGCGTTCGGCCTGTGGAACGGTATCCTCATTACCGCTTCCCTGCTGATGGAACGCCGCTTCCTTTCGTGGAAGGAAAAGCTGCACATCAACGACAAATCGACCGGCTGGCGTATTTTTATGACCGTCCGCACGTTCGGACTGGTGTTTATCGGCCGTTATTTCACCCGCGCACCGCGTCTCAAGACTGTATTCACGCTGCTCGGAACGACCGTGCTGCACCCGCATTTCAGTGAGTTTACGTCGGTTGTGCCGACGCTTGGACTGGGTATTTCCGACTTTATCATCATTTTTGTCGGCATTCTCATCGTCCACGGCGTGGAGTTCTTTGAGGAACGCGGCACGGATGTGCAGACGTGGCTCAACGAGCGCCCGGCGCTCATGCAGCTGACCGTGCTGACCGTTTCGCTCGTGGTCCTGCTGCTGTTCGGCATTTTCCGTGCCGGATACATCTCGTCCGAGTTCATCTACAAGCAATTTTAAGGAGGCAGAGCATGAACGCAAAAAAATGGGTGCTTTCTCTGCCCGTTATCGTGCTGATCCTGGCCGCACTGCTGGCCGGATTCAACTACGTCACCGACCCGTTCGGCGCGTTCGGCGACCGGTTTATGCAGTGGTTTTCGTATGACGAGACCAACAACCCGCGTGCGGCGAAAATCTCCTATCTTGAGCAGCACCATGACGAGTACGACTCGTATTTCCTCGGCTGCTCGTCCACCAGCTCGCTGCCGACCGAATCGTTTAACGAGATGCTGAACGCGAAGTTCTACAACCTCATCATGTACGGTGCGGATATGAAGGACTGCGAAAAGATCGCAAACTACCTGATTGACAACTACACGGTCAAAAATCTGGTGCTGAATGTGTATCTGGACAACGGACTGACCTACGATGATGAGTCCAACAAGCTGACCCACAGCCTGCACTACAAAACCGACCCGGATATGTCCGCGCTGTCGTATTACTCACGGTTTCTGTTTGCGGACCCGCGGTATGGCTATCAGAAGCTGGTGAACAAGAAGAAAGACACGCTCATGCCGCAGTCGTTCGACGTATTCGACGAGCAGACCGGCGCGTATGACAAGCGCGTGCGTGATGTGGAGCCGATCGGCTCTACTGCGGATTATCTGAACACCTATCCGGTATTCACCGATTATCCCAACCACGAGCCGCTGCACCTGTACAAGACCGAAGCCTGCATGCAGTCGATGGCTGCAATCCGCAAGGTTTGCGAGGAAAACGGCGTTAATCTCATTGTGCTGACCGCTCCGGTGTACACCGACTATTACAAGAACTTTTACGACGAGGATATCACGAATTTCTACGAATCTCTTGCCAAAGTGACCGATTACTGGGATTTTTCGTCCTCGTCTGTCAGCAGCGAGCCGCGCTTCTTCTACGATAGCACGCACTTCCGCAACAACATCGGCGAGATGATGGCAGCCCGCATTGCCGAGAAGGAGTATCCCGACTTTACGCTTGCTATCACCGCAATTCCGTCGGATTTCGGCACTTATGTAACGGCTGACACGCCGCATGACTATTTCACGCAGCGTCCTGCACCGCGCACGGACGACGACACCGCCGTTCAGGTTCCGGTGCTGACGTGGCACCAGCTGACCGAGGAGGTGAGCGGCTCAGCTACCATTTCGCCGGAGACATTCCGCAAGCAGATTCAGGCGCTTTCCGATGCCGGCTGCAACACGATTTCGCTTGAGCAGCTGCGCGATTACGTCTACAACGGTACACCGCTGCCCGAAAAGCCGATTGTTCTCACGTTTGATGACGGCTATCTGAGCAACTACGCGGACGCATTCCCTGTTCTCAAGGAATACAACATGAAGGCGACCATTTTCGCCATCGGCGTTTCCATCGGCAAGGACACCTACAAGGATACCGACCACGCCATGACACCGCACTTCGGCGCGGCTGAGATGCAGGAAATGGTGGATTCCGGCCTGATTTCCATCCAGAGTCACACCTATGACATGCACCAGTGGCCGCCGTTCGAGGACGGAAACGACCGTGTTCGGGAAACACTCGCGCAGCTGCCCGGCGAAAGCGATGAGGACTACGAAGCCGCTGTCAGGGCTGATATCCAGCAGAGCCAGCAGGCCATCGAGCCAATCACCGGCGAGAAGGTCAACGCGCTGTCCTATCCGGAAGGCGCGTACGGCACACTGACGATGGATGCGCTGCGCAGCCAGGGCATCGAGCTGACGTTCACCACCCAGCCGGGCGTGAATGCGGTCGTACAGGGTTTGCCGCAGACGCTGTACAGCATGCACCGCATTACCATGACCGAGGATACGGATATGGAGGACTTTCTGGCAGAATTGGAGCAATAATCCTTTATACAGCAAAAGAAAACCCGATTGCGTACACGCAATCGGGTTTTCCAGTCTGTCAAAAAAGTATTATTTTAATTTTTACGCTTCGTGCGGCAGCACGCATAAAATAGAATTTGCGAAGCAAATTCATAAAAACCGGGGGCGTGTACCTCGGTTTTTATACTTTAAGAGGGAGAAAGTTTCCGAATGGGAACTTTCGAACGTCCGTGTTTTGCAAAGTCAAAACACAGATTGTCGGAAAAACGATAGTTTTTCGACAGTCTCACCCGATTGCGTACACGCAATCGGGTTTTCTTTTGCTTATTCTGCGCCGTAGCCGCGCATTGCACCATACATTTCCGGTCTCCGGTCGCGGTAGACACCCCACGAACGGCGCATCTCACGGATTTCATCCAAATCGAACGTATGCGTCAGCACGCCTGCGTTTTCGCGGTCAGCCTGCTCGACAAGCGCGCCGGTCTCATCCGCGATAAAGGACGAGCCGTAAAACGTCAGCGAGGACGACTGGTGCTGGTTATCCTCAGTCGGCTTTACGGTCTCGGTGCCGATGCGGTTTGCAGCGATCAGCGGCATAATATTCGCCGCCGCGTGACCCTGCATGCAGCGCCGCCAGTGCGGCATGGAATCGCAGTCGAGAATCGGCTCGGAGCCGATAGCCGTCGGGTAGAACAGCAGCTCGGCGCCCTGCAGCGCCATGCAGCGCGCGGACTCCGGGAACCACTGGTCCCAGCAGATACCGACGCCGATTTTCGCATAAGCCGTATCCCAGACCTTGAATCCGGTATTTCCGGGCGTAAAATAGAACTTTTCCTGATAAAAATGGTCATCCGGAATGTGGGTCTTGCGGTACTGACCCATGATCGTGCCGTCCGCGTCAATGACAGCCACCGTGTTGAACGTGGTCTCACCGACCCGCTCGTAGTAGCTGACCGGAATGACGACCTTGAAATCACGGGCAATGGTCTGCATCTCGCGGACCGCCGGATTTTCCTCGAGCGTTGTCGCTAAATGGTAATTTTCATAGCTTTTTTCCTGGCAGAAATACCAGTTTTCAAACAGTTCGGGCAGCAAAATGATCTGCGCACCCTGAGATGCCGCTTCGCGAACCTTCTCGCAGGCTTCTTCCAGACCATAGGTCATCTGAATCGCAGCAACGGTTACTTTATTGGACATAAAAGATTCTCTCCTTTATAGCGGCAACACCACACAATTAAAGCTGCGGTGCTTTGCGGAAATTTTGTGCTCTGCTGTCGTTGCGATTTCACGGTAATACACAAAGTATTACCGCAAAACCGCGCCTAAGCAGAACGCAAAATTTGCTCGCAAATCACTCTTGTTCAATTATGCGGTATTGCCTTATCTTCTCTTGCGCGTGGGCGGCTTTTTGCCCTTGCCGGGCTTGCCGCCGCGTCCCTTGCCGCTGTGACGGCGGCGCTCCGCGCGATTGCCTCTCGGAGCACGGTCGGTATCCTCACGGCGCGGACGATCCAGCTTTTCCGAAACCGGAAGCGAGCCGTCTGCCGGTGCAAAGTCGATCTGACCGGTGGTGTCGCTTGCAGCAAGCAGCTTGACACGCATCGGCGTGCCGATCGTAAACCGCTTGCCGGTGTGGCGGCCGACCATCGCCATGTGCTCCTCGTCATACTGGTAGAAGTCGCCGGTCATCAGCTCTGCACGAATCAGACCCTCACAGCCGTTTTCCAGCGCAACGAACACGCCGAACGACTGTACGCCGGAAACCTCCGCGTCAAATTCCTCACCGATAAACTGCTGCATGTAGGACGCGATATACAGCTTGTCGATGTCGCGTTCGCAGTTGTCGGCAGCCTGTTCGCGGTTTGTGGACTGGTCTGCGGCTTCCTCGCACATCGTTTCGTCTGCCGCGGTAAATTCTTCGCCGAGAAGCGCCTTCTGTAGCATGCGGTGCGCCACCAGATCGGGATAACGGCGGATTGGCGAGGTAAAGTGCAGGTAGAACTTCGCCTTCAGACCGTAATGGCCAATACACTCATCCGCGTAGCGGGCACGCGCCAGCGAGCGCAGCAGAAGCGTCGGCAGCACGCGCTGCTTCGGGTCGTTCTTTGCGCCGCGCAGCACGGTCTGGAACTGCGCCGTATCCTCCGGCTTGGACGGGTCGATGCGGTAGCCGAACGGACGCGCAAACGACGCAAACACGCGCAGCTTGTCCGGATCGGGATTCTCGTGCACACGGTAGACGGTCGGCAGCTCGCGCTTGCACATATACTCGGCAACCGCTTCGTTGGCCTGCAGCATGAATTCCTCGATCAGCTTTTCACTCTCGCCGCGCTCACGGAACCGGATTTCAACCGGCTTGCCGTTCTCGTCCACGCGGATTTCCGCCTCCGGAATGTCCAGCTCGAGTGCGCCGCGCTCAATGCGGCGCTTGTACAGCGCGTGCGCCAGATTGTTCATCGTCTCGGCAGTCTCGACCAGAAAGGCGTATTCCTCGCGCAGCCCCTTGTCCCCCGCGAGGATTTTGTTGACCTTGTTGTAGGTCATGCGGGCCTTGGAGCAGATGACCGACTTGGCAAATTTCGCGCCATACCGGCGGCCGTCCTTATCGACCTCCATCAGCGCGGAGAACGCCAGACGGTCCACCTTCGGGTTGAGCGAGCAGATGCCGTTGGACAGCGCGAACGGCAGCATCGGCACAACGTGTCCCGGGAAATAAACCGACGTGCCGCGGCGGAACGCCTCGGCGTCAAGCGGCGAATCCGGCGTGACGTAATGGCTCACATCCGCGATGTGTACGCCGAGCAGATAGTGTCCGTTTTCCAGCTTTTCGAGCGAAACCGCGTCGTCAAAGTCCTTCGCGTCATCGCCGTCGATGGTAAAGATCAGCTTGTCACGCAGGTCAAGCCGCTTGCCGGCGGTGCCCATATCGACCTCCTGCGGAATGGCGAGCGCCTGCTCGAGCACCTCGTTCGGGAATACATCGTACACACCGTTTTCGTGCAGAACAGCCGCGATAGCGGCCTCCATTGTACCGCTTTCGCCCAAATCCACGCGAACAACGCCCTGCGGCATAAACTGCTCATCGCCGTAGTGCGAGATTGAAACAGCCACGCAGTCACCGACGGCGGCTTCGCCGAGGTCATGCTTGTCCACCGCGATCTCCGGATACTTTTTCGAGGTCGGCTGCACGAAAAATGCCTTGCCGCGCTGCACGAGTTCGCCGGTCAGCTCCTTGCCGGCGCGTCCCAGCACGCGAATAACGGTTGCTTCCTTGCGGCCGCGGTTGTTCTTGCGCTCACTCACCTTGACGAGCACGCGGTCGCCGTGCCACGCACCGCCGGACGCATTCGGCGGGATGAACAGATCATCCGGCTTGGCTTCGCCCTCCGGATAATCCGGCGCAACAAACGCGAATGCCCGCTCGGTAGCCAGATAGGTTCCGGCCGCACAGCCGTAGTGCGCGGAGACCGCAAAGCGGTTTTTCTTATTTTTCATCACCCTGCCGTCCGCAATGAGCGCATCCAGCGCGTTTTTGAGATTGTTTTTGCCTGCATTCGGCAGCTCGCGCCGGATGTCCTCAATGCGGCATGGGTGCACCAGGATTTCCAACAGTCTGGATTCCAATTCGGTGTCTGCTTCTTTATTTTTCATGTTCGCCCCTCCAATCTTCGGCTTCTGGCGAAAAAATCAATGCACTATTTCATTGTTATTATACCATTCTCAAATCTTATTGAAAAGCAAAAACCAAGTAAACCCATCACCATCCGCAAATTTGTACAGAATGTGACGAACAACATGAATTGACGCGGACAAGTCCGCATGGTACTATATAATAAGTTATCACAGTGATTTGGAGGGAATTTGCATGAAAGCACTCATCACGGGTGCGTCCTCTGGACTGGGACGCGAAATGGCGCGCCTGCTGGCGGCACGCGGCTACGAGCTGATCCTGTGCGCCCGCAGAGAGGAACGCCTGCGCGAACTGGCGGCAGAGCTGCCGGTACCGTGCCGCGTCATCGCGGCGGACGTGTCGGACGAACAGGAATGCCGCCTGCTGTACGAGGCGGTACAGAGTGAGGAGCTGGAGGTCGTGATCAACAACGCGGGGTTCGGTCTGTTCGGCGAGTTTGTCACCGCCGATCTGGATGAGGAGCTGCGCATGATCGACACCAACGTGCGTGCCGTGCACATTCTCACCAAGCTGGCTGTGCGGGATTTTGTGCAGCGCGGACGCGGCTACATTCTCAACGTATCATCCTCGGCGGGATTTTTGCCGGGACCGCTGATGGCGACCTATTACGCCACAAAAAACTATGTTCTGCGCCTGACCGAAGCCTTGCGCGAGGAGCTGCGCCGCGCCGGCTCTCCGGTGCGTGTGTGCGCCCTCTGTCCGGGACCGGTGGACACCGAGTTCAACAAAGTCGCAGGCGTGCGGTTTTCGCTCTCCGGTCTGTCGGCAGAGCGTGTGGCGCGCGAAGCTGTTGACGGCCTGTTTGCAGGCAAGGCGGTTGTCGTTCCGGGTGCAGCCATGAAGGCCATGACACTGGCGCGGCATTTCGCGCCGGACAGCATTCTTGCCCGTATCACCTATCATTTTCAGCATAAGAAGGGCGCAAAATGACTGCAAAAGAGATAAAAAGAACGCTGCAAAGCGAATTTGTGCGTACATTGCGCAAGCCGTTCGTGGACGCGGTAAAAGCATATGGACTGGTAAAACCGAGCGATAAGGTTGCGGTCTGCATCTCGGGCGGCAAGGATTCTATGCTGCTGGCACTGCTGCTGCAGGATTTGCAGCACACGGTGGATTTTGACCTCGTGTTCCTTGCAATGGACCCGGGCTATGCGCCGGAGGGCCGCAGGCACCTCGAGGAAAACGCAAAACGACTGGACATCCCGCTCGAAATTTTCGACACCGACGTACTGCGCGTGGCAGGGATACACTCTGCCGAGCACCCCTGCTTTCTGTGCGCAAAGATGCGCCGCGGCTATCTGTACACCGAAGCACGCAAGCGCGGCTGCAATAAAATCGCGCTCGGTCATCACTATGATGATGCCATCGGCACCGTGCTGATGGGACTGATCTACGGCGGTCAGGTGCAGGCCATGCTGCCGCGCGTCAAGGCCAAGAATTACGAGGGCATGGAGCTGATCCGTCCGCTGTATTTCACGCGCGAGCAGAGTGTCCTCGACTGGGCGGAATATTGCGGTCTGACCTTCCTGCCGTGCGACTGTCCGGCGAAAAAGCTGGAAAGCGACACCAAGCGCGCGGAAATCAAGCAGCTGATCGCGTCTCTCGCGGCAAACAACCCGCAGATTGAGGCGAATATCTTCAACGCGGTCAAGAACGTCGATACCGCCAAGCTGCTCGGCTGGCGCGATGCGAACGGTAAACATAATTTTCTGGATCAATTTGACTAACGAGGCGCAGTTATGAACATCAAACGAGCAAAAAACGAAATCAAAAATGCGCTCAAGGCGTATCTCACGACCGATGAATTCGGCGCGTATCGCATTCCGCCGATTCGGCAGCGACCAATCCTGCTGATGGGTCCTCCGGGCATCGGCAAAACGCAGATCATGCAGCAGATCGCCGAGGAGACCGGCGTCGGTCTTGTCTCCTACACGCTGACGCACCACACGCGCCAGTCCGCGCTCGGTCTGCCGTTCATCGATAAGGTGGTGCTCGGCGGCGAGGAACGCACGGTCACCGCCTACACGATGAGCGAGATTATCGCTTCGGTGTACCGCGAAATGGAACGTACAGGCGTAAAAGAAGGCATTCTGTTCCTCGATGAGATCAACTGCATTTCCGAGACGCTCACGCCGATGATGCTGCAGTTTCTGCAGTGCAAGACCTTCGGCAACCAGCAGCTGCCTGCCGGATGGGTGGTCGTAGCGGCCGGAAATCCGCCGGAATACAACAAATCCGTGCGGGAATTTGACGTGGTAACACTCGACCGCGTCAAAAAAATCGACATCGAAGAGGATTTCGGCGTGTGGAAGGAGTACGCGTACCGACGCGGCATCCACGGCGCGATTCTGTCCTATCTCGAGATCCGGCGCGAGCATTTCTACCGCGTGGAGACCACCGCCGATGGCTTGCAGTTCGTCACCGCACGCGGCTGGGAGGATTTGTCCGAGCTGATGCAGGTGTACGAGTCGCTGGGTATTCCGGTTGATCGTCAGGTTGTGGAGCAGTATTTGCAGCTGCCGCAGGTGGCAAGTGATTTTGCTAATTATCTGCAGCTTTATGACAAATACAAGCAGGTTTACCGCGTGGATGAGCTGCTTTCCGGCACCTGGGAGCCGGTTCGCGCTTCCGAACTGCGGGACGCGCCGTTTGACGAAAAGCTGGGCGTACTCGGTCTGCTGCTGAGCCGGCTGGCGGACGGTGCCCGTGACGCATACCGTCTGGATGCGCTGACCGACGCACTTCATGCCGACCTGCTCGCCATCCGAGAAGGCGAAAAAGCCATCGCTTCCCTGCCGGATGAAAAGCGTACCGCGCTTGCAGACAAGCGAAACGGCGGCTCGTCCGACAAGGACGCGCTCTATGTCGCCTCCCGTGAGGTGGAGCGTCTGGATGCCTACCGGCAGGCGCTCACACTCGAAAAAGTACCCGATGAGCAGCAGTTTGACCGTCTGAAGACGCTTTTCTCCGCCGATGTGGACGCACGCGCGGCCGCCGCAGACAAGACCGACACCGAACTTGCGAACGCCTTTGCCTTCCTCGATGCCGCCATTCCGGACTCGCAGGAGCTGGTGCTGTTCGCTACCGAACTGACCGCGAACTGGTTTACCTCGTGGTTTATCCAGAACTTCGGGTGCGATGCGTATTTCGCGCATAACAAGCGCCTGCTGTTCGATGATACGCAGAAACAGCTTCTGCAGGATATTGAATCCGCAAGAAACGAAGAATCATGAACAATTTATCCGGAAACCCGGTTGCGCATTAGACTGCAGCCGGGTTTCCGGCATATGTAGAGGGTGTTTCATCTGCGGTTTTCCACCGTCAAGAACGGGTTTGACCTCTCTATGGTTGCCATCAGCGCTGGATTGTGCCTGTTCCATCACTGCCCGTTTTACGGCATCGGTGTCGGCACAGTGCTCTCCGCACTGCTGCTCGGACGGGTCATCAAGCTTTTTGAGCTGCTCCCGCTGTCCGGCGCATAAAAACGCCGCCTGCACACATCATTCCTTGATGTAACGCAGACGGCGCAGAAACTCTTCGTTGTCGGTTTTTTCGCAGATAGCGTCAATGCCGGAGGAGATGATCCAGACCGCCATGCCGCGCCGCGCGCACAGCACCAGCATATCAATGATCATCTTGTGATGCGCCGATTCCTGTCCCGCGAACGGGAAAAAGCAGATCAGCAGCTTGGGATTGAGCAGATACCACCGATAATACGAAAACCGCAGACGATCGGGCAGTGACCATGCGCTGAGCGGACGCAGCAGCATTTCGCGCGGGAACCAGCGAGTCGCCTCCTCCAGAATACTGGAGACGAGCTTTTTGCGGATCAGCCGCTTGTCTGCCTTAGGAATCAGACAGGTGCACAGATTGTCGAGCGCGGTCATGTTGTCAAACAGCACGCCGCCCGGTCGGTCGGGCTGCTCAATCTGGATGCCGATCTCAGTGCCGATGATACGGTTCAGCTCGCTGTGGTCGTAAATTCTGCCGTCCAGCCGGAAAATGCCGTTCTGCCAGCCCTGATTCCCCAGAAAGCAGTCGTGCAGACGGCGTCCGGTGCTGTAATTCTCATCGTGCAGAAAGGCGATCTCGCCGGCGCATACCTCGAAGGACAGCGGCGGCAGTGGCGGCAGGGACAGTTCAAATACGGAAAGCACCGTCTTGCCCTTTGCGGGCGCTGTGCGCTCCATCCATGCCGGACGGCTGGCACGCTCCCAACCGAGCAGCTCAAACAGGCACGGCCCGTATTCCTCGGGATACAGCCGGAAAAAGGTGCGGCGCTCCTTAATCACATCAATGCGGCCGGCATAGCGGAACATGAACATCTCATCCATATCGAAAAGGAGCACCGCCATGCCATGCCCGAGCAGAAGCTGTACGCACTGCATCAGCCGGTCCTGATCCTGCCGGCGCAGTGCCTCTGTCATCCGATCGAGGACGAGCAGCCGACAGCCGGTGAACCATGCGCGGAACACCGAAAGCCGGTAATAATCCAGCACCGAAAGGTCGGCAAGGCGCGTCTCCCACGAATGCTCCAGCCCAAGCTGCCGCAGCATATCGGTCGCGGCAAGCGATTTCAGCCGTGCCGCACTGCGGTTCTTCTGCCGGTACGAGGTCGTTCTGCCAAGCGCCAGCACAAAATCGCGCATGGTCAGCTCCCTGCCCGCAAAGCGGGATTTGTCCACCAGCATGGTGTTCTGCCGGATCCAGTGCTCGATCACTGCGGCGCCTGTCTTGCTGCCGCAGCAGAAGGCGCGTCCGTCCGTCAGTGCAAGGCGTCCCTTGAAAAGATCCAGATATGCAGTACCGGAGGTCAAATACTCATCCACATATACGCCGATGCACTCGCCACAGGAAACCGAGATATCAAACCGGTATTCGCCGGTATCGCTGCGGAATACACCATGCTCAATGCGTATCAGTTCTTCCTTCATGTCACTCCTCCTGCAGCAGCAGCGGCAGTGTAACGCAGCATTCGGTACCGATTCCCTTCGCGCTGAATATCCGCAGACCGTAATTTTCTCCGAACATCAGCCGTATACGGCTGTTGACATTGCGCAGCGCAATGCCGCCGCGTTTGCGGCTGACGGCGTTCGCGCTTCCATGGGCAAACTCCTCGTTCAGCTGCTCCACCTGCTCCTCGGAAATACCGATTCCGTCGTCCTTGACGCGCAGAAACAGCGTGTTTTCGCTGTTTTCCACCGAAATATGTACGGTTCCCTGCCCTATCTTGCCCTCCAGACCATGCACGACGGCGTTTTCCACCAGCGGCTGCAGGATCAGCTTGGGCATACGCGCCTCAAGCAAGTCCTCGTTTTCCATTTCCAGTTCCATATCCAGCTTGTCACCGAAGCGGCAGCGCTGGATGGTGAAATAGTTCTCGGCGTTGTCCAACTCGTCCGAAAAGGTGACATATTCCTGCACATTGGAGATGGTGTAGCGAAAAAAAGTCGCCAGTGCCTCGGTCGTCTCCGCGATGTCCTCGCAATCCGCCAAGAGCGCATCCGAACGGATCGCCTCAAGCGCATTGTACAGAAAATGCGGATTGATCTGGTTTTGCAGCGCCAGATACTCCGCCTGCTTCTGCCGCAGGCGGGTGATCTCCTCGCCGTGCAGACGATCCTCGATCTCGTGGAAAAAGGCAAAAATATCGCGGCAGCGGCTCCAATCCTCGTGCAGCACCGCGTCCAGATTGCCGTCCCGCCGATAGCGGCGCAGCGCCCGGCGCAGCTTCCATTGTGTTTTCAGCCACATGCCCTTCACCTACCTGTACAGCTTTTTATAGTCCGACGGACTGATTCCGGTGGTTTTCTTGAACAGGCGGGAAAAATATTTCAGGTCACGGTAGCCAACCTGTTCGGCAACGTCCTGCACCGAGCATTCATCGCCGCACAGCAATTCCTTCGCCTTATTCATGCGCAGCTCGGTCAGATAATCCATGAAATTCTGTCCGGTCTCCTTTTTGAACATGGCGGAAAAGTAGGTCGCGTTGAAGCCGACCGCATTGCTGACGTCCTCGAGCCGCAGAGATTCCTGATAATGCTGCTGGATAAAGTGCTTTGCGTCCGTAATGGGACGCGCTTCGCGCTGAGAGCGCTCCCGGCGCAGGCGGTTCAGCTCACCGCTGACGCCGTCCTGCAGCAGCCGAAGCAGCTCCTGTGCGTTGGTACACTGCCACAGTCCGTCCTCCATGCGCTGATAGAACTGCTCATCGGCGCTGCCGTCCTGCTGCAAGCCGTAGCGCACCGCAGTTAGTATCTGCCGGACCCAGTCCTCCAGCATTTGTCCCCAGAGCGGCTGCATAGACATAACTGCGCGGTAGCTGTCCTCCAGCTCCTCGGCGTACTGCTCGGTGTTCAGACATGCGGCAGCCTCCTGAAAGCGGCGCTTCTGCGCGCCGTCCAGCGTATAATGCAGGGAAAAATCCGGTGTTTCGGCTTCGGCGTCCCGCCAGTTCGGTGTGTGGCACAAACCGTCGATGCACAGCCAAAGCGCCTCCTTCAGCGAAACGGACAGCTTTTCTGCGGTGCTCTGCCGACTGCCAAGGCAGACGGCGGCGCGAATGCCCCAGAACAGGTCGCGCTGCTTTTCGATCTCCTTGCGTATCTTGGTGAAGCACCGCTTGACCTCGACCGGCTGATACTCCGGCGTATACACGGCCGCCACGATACCCTCGCGGCGTGCCGATGCCACAAAGCCGCAGTCCATCTGTCCCAGCTCCTGCCGGACGATCTCGAGCGCGTGCTTCTGCATGGCACGGAAGCCGTCCTGATTTTCTGCCGCAGACGGAATATTTGGCTTGATAACAGCCGCAAAGTAGCTGCCGCCTTCGGGCAGACCGCGCTCCAGATCAAACGAGCGCACGGTGCTCGAGGTGCGTACACCGCCGCGCACCTCAGTCATCAGGGTGTCGATGATGCGCTCCTGCTCACGCTCGCTGCTCTTTTTCAAGCGGTACTCTATCGCTGCTTCCTCGCCCATCTTCTCCTTGAGGCTGATCAGCAGATCGACCATTTCCTCCTGCTTGAGCGGCTTAAGCAGATAGCCTTCTACGCCGTATTTGAGCGCATTCTGCGCATATTCAAACTGGCGGTAGCCGCTGACGATGATAAAATGCAGTCCCGGCTGAATCTGCTTTGCCTGCCGAATGAGGTCAATGCCGTCACAGCCGGGCATGCGGATATCGGTCACCAGCAAGTGCGGCTTCTTTTCGCGCACTTGATCGAGTGCGCTTATACCGTCGCTCGCCATGCCGACAATCTCAAAGCCAAGACCTTCCCAGTCAATCAGCTTGCGCATCAGCAGCAGGACCTTTTTTTCATCATCTGCCAGTACGACCCTTAACATACATATTCCCCTTTGAAGGTAATTTTAGGAAAATGAATTTCGCTTGTTGATAAGAAAAAGGGAAAACGTATCCGTTTTCCCTTTTTCTTATTCATAATAACACTGTTTGCAAGGATTTGCAAAGTGTTTCCGAGAGATTACTCGTAATCGCCTACGTTGCTGGAGTCGATCCAGGTGTTGTCGGTTACGATCTCGGTGGTGTCGAGGGTTTCACCCTTGAGCAGCTTAACAGCAGCCTCGATGCCGTTTGCAGCCATAGCGCCGCCGTTCTGAGAAACGGTACCGGTGATGCGGCCGTCCTGAATAGCCTCAAAGCCGTCCGGCGTGCCGTCAACGCCTGTGATAACGATGCCGGAGTTTGCACCTGCTGCGTTGCCGGCGCCTACTGCCATGCCGTCGTTCTCACAAACGATAGCATCCAGATCGTAAGCGGACAGCCAGCTCTCAACAGTGGACTGTGCGCTTGCGGTATCCCACTGGCAGTCAGCCGGAGCAACGACCTGCTTGATCTCGGGGTAGTTCTTCAGAATGTTCTCGTAGCCTTCCATACGCTGCAGACCGCCTGCGTCGCCGGACGGGCCGGTCAGGATAGCGATGTTGCCCTTGCCGCCGAGGAGCTTTGCAACCTGCTCCATCTCGGTTTCGCCAGCCTTTACGTTGTTGCCGTAGGAAACAGCGGAGATGCCATTGTCCTGCCAATCGGTGCAGGCAGAGATGATGTTGATCATAACAACACCGGCATCAGCTGCAGACTTTGCAGCATCCGCGAGGCCGTCCGGATCAACAGGCTCGAACAGAATGGCGTCATAGCCCTCGGATACGCACTGCTCAATCTGGCTGATCTGGGTAGCAGCGTCCTGATCAGCGCTCAGGATGGTCAGGTCAACGCCCAGCTCGTCAGCCTTGGCCTCAGCAGCCTCGGATACGGCAATCTGGAATGCGTTGGTCTGGTGCTGCTGGATGAGGGCGATCTTGTAGGAATCGCTGCCGGAATCAGCACCGGAATCGGTTCCTGCATCAGAACCGGTGGAAGTACCGCCGCAGGCAGCCAGACTCAGAGTCATGGCACCGGTAAGCAGCATAGCGAGAAGTCTCTTTTTCATTTTCTTTTTCCTCCTTAGAGAAGTTGTGGTTATGATAGGAGGAGAGAGGAGCGTTCGCACGCTCCTGCGGTCCTCACAGTCAACAATGGAAATCAGTTTTTCTTGGTCTTGCCCTTTACGTCGATCAGAACGGCTACCACGATGATAACGCCCTTGACGATCTTCTGCCAGTGGGACGATACGCCCATAATATCCAGACCGTTTGCGATAACGGTGATCAGCAGACAGCCGATGACAACGCCCCACGGCTTGCCTACGCCGCCGGTCATGGATACGCCGCCGACTACGCACGCGGTGATGGCGTCCATCTCGTAGCTCTCGGCTGCGGTCGGCTGGCCGATGGTAACGCGTGAGGTCATCAGGAAGCCGCACAGACCAGCCAGCAGGCCTGCAATAGCAAATGTGGAGATGCGGATCGCGGTGGTGTTGATGCCGGAAACGCGGGCTGCCTGCAGATTGCCGCCGCAAGCGTAAACACGTCGTCCGTAAACCGTTTTAGATAAAACAAATGCACAGATGATGATAACGATTACAAGAAAGATGGACAGCATCGGAATGCCTGCGATAGAAGATGCAGCGACCGCCTTGTAGCCCTTGCTGATGCCGGTGATCGGCTTGCCGTTGGAGGTCAGCAGCGCCAGACCACGCACAGCCGTCATCGAGCCGAGTGTCATAATAAACGGGGGCAAATCGCCGATGGCAACGCCGATGCCGTTTACCATGCCGACTGCCAGACCGGCCAGCATCGCAACGACCAGCGGCACGATCAGCGGCAGGTCACCCTTGCCGAGCAGCGCTGCCAGAATGCCGGTGAATGCTACGGTAGAGCCGACCGACATATCAAATCCGCCCGCAATAATGACGAACATCATGCCGAACGCCAGAATGCCGTTGATGGAAGCCTGCTTGAGGATGTTGACGAGGTTGTTCGGGCTGATGAAGCTGGGCTTCAGAATGGTCAGCGCAACGACCAGTACGATAAAGATCAGGAAGATGAAGTATTCACTGATCAGTCCTTTAAGATTTTTCTGTTTCATGTTGTTCCCCTTCCTTTATACTTCAAGCGCGGATGCCAGCGTCATGATGCGTTCCTGCGAGAACTCGTTGCGCTTCACCTCGCCGGAGAGATTGCCTTCGCACATTACCATGATGCGGTCGCAGACGCCCATCAGTTCGGGGATCTCGGACGAAATCATGATAACCGCCTTGCCCTGCTGCACCAGCTTGCCGAGCAGCAGGTAAATATCGCGCTTAGCGCCGACGTCAATGCCTCGGGTCGGCTCATCGAGAATGATGACGTCCGGATCGTTCAGCAGCCACTTGGCGATAACGATCTTCTGCTGGTTGCCGCCGGACAGGTTGCCCGCGATCTGGTCGCCGGAAGGAGTTTTGATATTCAGCTTTTTGATGTACTCCATGGAAGCGGCGCGTGCCTTGCCCTTGTTATAAAGACCATGGCTGAGCAGCTTCTTGATCGCTACCATGGCGATATTGTCGTTTACCGAACCGCTGAGGTTCAAACCGGTGACCTTACGGTCCTCGGTAATGAGGGCCACGCCCTCCTTGATGATATCCTTCGGAGAGTGGACCTTGATCTTTTTGCCCTTGACAAAAATCTCACCCTGCGACAGCTCGTGCATACCGAAGATGCCTTCTACCAGTTCGCTTCGGCCTGCGCCTACCAGACCGCCGATGCCGAGAATCTCGCCGCGGCGAACCGAAAGGCTGACGTCCTTTACCTTGTTGTCGGCGCGAACGATGTTCTTTGCCTCAAAGATCACATCGCCGATCTCCGCATCCAGCTTGGGGAATACATCGGTGATTTCGCGGCCGACCATCATCTTGATGAGCTGGGACTCGTCCAAATCCTTAGTATCGCCCGAGCCGATGTACTGACCATCGCGGTAAACGCTGACGCGGTCGCAGATGGAGAAGATCTCGTCCATACGGTGCGAAATGTAGATAATCGCAACGCCCTTTGCCGTCAGGCTGCGGATATGCTCGAACAGCAGCTCGACCTCACGATCGGTGATAGCGGCGGTCGGCTCGTCCATGACAATGACCTTGGCGTTGATGGAAATTGCCTTGATGATCTCGATCAGTTGGCACTGTGCAACGGTGAGGTTGCGCAGCTTTTCCTTCGGGGAAACGTGCAGACCGCACTCCTTGATGAGTTTTTCCGCTTCTGCGATCTCTGCCTTTGCATCGACCAGACCGTTTTTGCGGAGCTCGCGTCCGACGAAGATATTTTCATACACGGACATATCCAGAATCGGGTTCAGCTCCTGATGGATCATGGCAACACCATGGTCCATGGCTTCCTTCGGGTTAGAAACGTGATACGGCTGACCGTTGAAGATGATCTCGCCGCCCTCGTCCTTGGTGTAAATGCCCATCAGAATTTTCATCAGGGTGGATTTACCGGCACCGTTCTCGCCCATCAGCGCGTGAACCTCGCCCGGCTTCACTTGAAGCTGCACATGATCAAGCGCCTTTACGCCCGGGAAAGACTTGCTGATATCTTTCATTTCCAGTACATACTCCATGCTGCTCTTCCCTCCTCATGTGTCATTTCTTTGTGATAATTTTATCAAAGCCGCCGAAATTAGAAAACACACAATCTTCACATTAGGGGTGATAATTTTTAGTTTTTTTTACAAATACGGCACTTTGCTTAAAACACTGTATTTCAAATTGTGCAGATTGACAATATCTTTTGTGTACACCGATTCAAATGTACGCAGAGCAGCAGGTCCCTGCACAGTGCATTTCCTGTGCAGAGACCTTGGGAAACACCGCACAATTAAAGCGCTCTTGTTCAATTATAGTGAAGATTTCCATCGGAGTGAGAAACCGCTCATCTGAGCAGAGCTTATACATCACGGCAGTGTGGAGAGCCATATGCGGATAACCTGTTTTCACCGTTTCGATGCAGAAACAGTGAACCCAACGGCAAAATGAAAAGATGAGGTGCCGCTTATGCGCAGCAGAGATACAGAAAAGACGATAAGAGAGCTTCAGCAGTTCCTGCGCGAGCATGAGGACGAAATCACTGATGAGGACAGTATGCATCGTCTGGCGATAACCTTTATGTCGCAGCACAACAGCCGGCTGCAGCCGAAACAGACCGAGCCGGAAGACGCATCCGATTATCTGGAGCTGGCGGAGGCGGCGAGCTCTAAGAAGAAACGGCTGGAATACCTGCACAAAGCGGTCGAAGTCGAGCCGGAAAATATTGACGTGCAGTTGGAGCTGCTGCTTGCGGAGCACGAAAAGCAGCCGAACGAACAGCTGCCCGGGTTGCAGTGCTTGATGGAACAGGCAGAGAAGCAGTTGGACGAAGATGGCATTTTCGAGGAATTTCAAGGCGAGTTCTGGCGAGCTTATGAGGAAACGCAGATGCTGCTTCCGCTGGCCATTCTGTACTACAAGCAGAACCAGTTCGACAAGGCGAAAGACTATTTGAACCGCCTTGCTAAAGTAAACCGAGACACAAAGAAGTTCATGCGTCTGGAGGCGAAGCACGATGGGTACAGCCTGCGTATGGAACAGGGAATGTACGGCTATCGGCCGGGCACCATTGAAGAACTGGTAGACGCGTATTTGAACTCGACCTATCTGTTCAATGCAACGCCGTATTTCAGCCAGTGGGCATATCAATATCTGCGCACGCAGACTGCCTCGAAGAAGAAAAAGCCGAAAAACGAGGAGTAAGTCCGAGAGCCGCAGCGAATAACGAAGATGACAAGAACCCGATACGGTGTAAAGCACGGTATCGGGTTCTTGTTCTGTTTCACAAATAGGACATGGGGCTACGTCCAAGCAGGTATTTTCCTCGTTATTCTTCTTCATCCGCACGTTCCGGCAGGATGAGCACCACGCGGAATATGCTTTCCCGCGGCTCGAACTCCACCGTTCCGCCAAGACGGCGAGTCAGCTCGCGCACCGAGGCGGTTCCGATTCCGCTGCCCGCATGCTTGCGCGAAAGGAACGCACTGCCGCGCCGGTTCACCTCGCCGTCATAGCTGTTTTCGAGCACCACATACAGCCGCCGAAACTGCTGCTTCATGTGCAGGCAGATGGACTTTTCCGTGCTTTCGGGCAGTCTCCAGCACGCCTCCAGCGCATTTTCCAGCAGATTCCCCAGTATGGTGCAGAACTGCACGCTGAACGCAGCAGTATCCTCGGACAGCTCGGCGCGAACCGACACCCGAATTCCTGTGCGCCGCGCAGAGCTGACATAATAGTACAGCATCGCATCCACCGCCGGATCGTGGCAGTAGCTTTCCGGTCGGGTCGCTTCGGACAGCGCAGTAATGCGGCTGATATACGTAAGCTGCGCCTCCGGATCGCCCGCCATACCCGCAATCGTGCGCAGATGCTGTCGGAAATCGTGCCGCTGGCGGCGGCTTTCCTCAATCTTCTCCGAAATCTGCGCAAAATGCGCCTTCTGCATGGCAAGCTGCCGCGCCATCTGCCGCTGCTCCTCCGTAAAGGTCAGGCTGCGTCGGTAGCCCTGTGCGATATCCTGCCAGAACACCGCGCCCAGCACGCACACCAGCAGCAGGCAGCCCCATTCATAAAACCATTTGCCGAGAATCGGCTCGTAGGCAGGCAGCAGGCAGTCCCACAAAAACAGCGTGCCGTAGAAAATATCCGCGCAGAACAGCGCTCCGGCGTGCCATTCCCGTCGGCGCGCCGCATAGAGAGCCGAGCCGAGCAGATAGACTGTCACCGCCAGCCGAAACAGCACCGTCAAATCGGAAAATGCGCGGATATTCCATTCGGACAGGTGCGCGGCACACGCACCGCACAGCAGCGCCGCACCACATATGCCGGCACAGACCAGCACCGCCGCCTTGCGCACGGCATTCGGCAGCGCACAAATACGTCCATGCAGCAGAACGATCAGCAGCGTGGTCAGGTAGCCGCTGACCAGCTCGATGGCGTACCAAGGCTGCACCGGCAGCGCCTTCAGCGCATGAACGACCGGACCGGACAGCAGCACTGCCGCGCTCAGACTCAGCAGCAGAAACAGCCGTGAATTGGGCGGGCACCGCATGGAGCCGAGACACAGCCACAGCGCAAAGGACGCAAACAGCAGCATAAGTGTCAGCATAGCGGCGGAGATGCACACGCGCACCGCACGCTGGGTATTCACGCCCAGCGCTGTACCGAACGCCGGCGGATAGGTCATACCGCTGTATATCCAGCTTTCATCTCGCACCGCCAGCAGCAGGCGCACCGTGCCGCTGCCCTCAAAGCTGACCGCACGGTTTTGCAGCCGCGAGCGGTACTGCTCGTCGTTCGTCTCGCCCGCGGAGAGCACCAGTTCGTCATCAATATAAAACCGGTAAGCGGAAAAGATCTCGGGCAGCTCGATCAAATACTGCCGCGGCGTTTCGGGCAGCAGCAGCGTCAGCATATAGGTGCCGCAGCCATGCGGCGTCCGTTCCGTGCTGCCGAAAGCAAAATTGCTGTATGCGCCAATCTGCACGGAACGAACGGTGCTTTTATCGCGGTTTTCGCAGGTTTTCGGGGAAAGCAGCACATCGGGATAGAAATTCCAGCCGTTCCACAGGCTGCGCACCGGATACGCCGCCAAATCGTCCTCAGAAACGAACAGCGTTCCGGCGATTGCCTGCGGCGCAGACTGCGTATATTTGTTGTCATAGTGGTACAACAGCAGGCAGAACGCAGATGCCGCCGTAAATACCAGCAAAGCCGTCAGCAAACGGCGAAAGAACCGGCTCACAGGTGTTTCCTCCACCACAACAGACCGAAAACTGCCGCCAGCACGGCCGCGCCTGCAGCTGCAAACGGCAGCTTCTGTTCCGGTTCGGCAGGTGCTTCTGCCTCATCGGTCGTCAGCGTCATACCGTCCGGCAGGTCGATCTTCTCTCCGTTCAGCCGCAGTTCCACCTGTGCTCTGCCCTCTGCCGATCGAGTGAGCGTAACCGCAAGAGTATCCGCATCGGTCAGCTCCAGCGCCCGCAGCGTATCGACCGGAAGCGAAAAGGCAATACCGTTTTTATTCAGCGTCAACGGCTCGTCCAGCTCGATCAGCGCCAGCAGGCGCGTACCGGAAAGCACCGCACCGTCTGCGGTGTCCTGCTCAAGGACAGTCGCGGCCGGCTCCGCCGCAACTGGCTGCTTGACTTCGCCGGACGGCGCGCCAGCGGGCTGCCGCTGCACCGGCTGTCGGCTCTCGGTCTGACCGCGCAGCACCGGCGGCGTCGGTATCGTTGCCTCGTCCTCAAGCCTTGACGGCGCAACAATGAAAGGAACGGTGGGGACTGCCGTTTCCGGCTTCTCCGGTGCTGCGGGCGTCTCCGATTCATCGTCTGCGGGCAGGTCAGGCTCGGGTGCTTGAGCGGCATCTTCGGACGGCGTTTCCGGCTCGCCTGCTGCCGGTTCGGAGGTACTCGGTCGATGGTGCGAGCCGCCCGAATGTGAGCCGCCGGGCGATGGCTGAATAATATCCGGCAGATAGGTATCCTCACCGCCGCCGTCGCGGCTGCCCGCACTGTAGCCGTGCTTGAGCGGAGCGACGTCGTATGTAAAGGTCAGAATGCCGGTCTGCCCTCCGGGATATTCCACCTGCAATGCACAGGTCGTTCCCGATGTCAGTCCGCAGGTCTGCGGATAGAGTTTCAGCGCGTCCGTCCCGACCGAAATCCCGCGCGTCAGCGCCTCCCATGTACCGTTTTCCCGCTTAAGCCATACCGTGAACCGGTCGCGCTGCGCCTTTTGCTCCTCGGTCAGCACCCACGGAAAAATCATCTGACCGCGTGCCGTGATAAACTCACCGATCTCCGGCTTTCCGGTCTGCTGTACGCTCACGCGACAGCGAATCATCGGCGCTTCCACGCCCTCGGCAAGCGAAAAGCACGCTCTGTCCTCCCCATCAACCAAAAGCAGCGGCGCCACAGCATCATACACGCCGGGCGTATTCCAATCGACCGCCGACAGCTCCCACGCTCCGGTGAAAAAGTCATAGGGTGTGCCATCCGCATCATAGCCGCACAAGCCGTCTCTCGCATCACGGAAAAAGGCGTGCAGCGCGTCCGCATCTCCGCAGGCAATCGCGGCTATGTCAACATTCACCTGTGTGTCGAAGCGCGTCAGCACGATGGTTTCCGGTTCCGGTTCGGGCGTGGGTTCGGACGGTTCGGGTTCCGGTTCGGGCTCGATCAAAAAGCCGCTGTCCATGTCGGGTTCTGTCGGTTGAATCGCGCCGTTTTCCTCATTTTCGTCCGATACTTCCGGCGTTTCCTCGATGGTTTCCGTATCGGCAGGCTGATTTTCCGCAACAGCAGGCGGCTGCTCCGCGCCGTGCTCCGGCAGGTCCGGCAGTTCGTACGCCAATGCCGCGCCGGTACACGCTGCCGCGCACAGCAGCGGCAAAATCAGCTTCGCATATGCTCTCATAATCCCCTCTCCATTTCCCGCAGGGCAAACGCCTGAAAGCTGCGCAGCACCTCGCTGCGGCAGCGCCGCGCAATCGGCAGACGAAGTCCGTTATCCATAATAAAATCACTGCCCTCCTGCGCGGCTACATGCCCGAGTTGGATTAAAATACCGCGCCCGATGCCGAGAAAACGGTTGTCCGTCTCCAGCGGCGCGGTCAGTTCGGCAAAGGTCGCTGCACTCTCAATACTGTACTCACACAGGCGCACCACGCCACGCCGTGCGATCGACTCGATGCACACAATCTCCCGCCGGGAAAGCATCTGCACGCCGCTTTTGGTGGGTACAGTCAAAAGATCGGACGGATCGGGCGCAGGAAAGCAGAAATCCAACGCCTGCCGCAGGCGCTCCTCGGCAAAGGGCTTAACCAAATAGTAGGTGGCGCGCACCGCATAGCTTTCCAACATAAATTCCTGGCTGGTGGTAAGGAAAATGATCCGGCAAGCCGGGTCGCGGTGATACAGCAGCCGCGCGACCTCCATGCCGCTGACCTCGCCCATGTAAATATCAATAAATGCGGCGTCATACCGTCTGGGCACGAACGCGGCGGTAAATTCCTCGCCGGAGGCAAACTCCTCGATGGTGAACGCAGCGCCGCGCGGTGCAAGCTCCCGCTCGAGCGCCTCCCGCAGAACCGCGCGGTCGGCGGACAGATCATCTATAATTGCGATACGCAGCATACAACGCCTCCTGAATAAACTATTCCATTTTTATTATAGCACAAAAACAACGCGGTCGAGCAACCGTTTGGTCGCTAAAAGCAGCCGTTCGGTAAAACCGCTTGCCGCGGGCGGGACAGCGTAGTTTACTATAATCAGCCATACTCGATACGGAGTCCGGCTTTTTATGGCAATCCCGCATAATTGAACAAGAGCGATTTGTGAGTCAATTTTGCGTACTGATGAGGAGGAGAACATATGCATCTGGCACTGCTGGCACGATATCTGGACGGTGACTTGTGGGAGGCGCGGCTGTGCGCTGCTGTTCCCGAAGATCCTTTGCCGGTTGATGAATTCAACGCGCTTTCCGCGCTCTCCGGCTGCACCGCCGCCTACGATGCGGCAGTTGTGGCACTGGATGGTCCGGACGGTCTGACAGCGGTACGCGAGCTGCGGCAGCGGGCGCCGCTGCTGCCTATCCTCTGGATTGCAGATGAGATGGAATACGCGGTGTTCGCGTTCCGATATCGCGTGACGGCATTCCTGCTGCGCGATGCTTCAACCGCGGCACTGCGCAGCGCGATCAACACCATGAGGAGGGAATCTGCATGAATATTGCCTGCTGCGGCATCGACCGCGAGCAATTCCACGCAGCAGAACAGGCGTGTGGCTGTCCGGTGCTGTATTTTGCCGATGCACCCGACCGGCGCGGCGACGTTCGGCTTGCCTATGCCCTGCGGGACGGCGTACCGATCCGGCTGGCGGTAGTCGGTTATCAAGGCGCGGCAGGACTGACCGCGTGCGATTTTCTGTGCAGTCATCTGCCCAGAGAGCGCATACTGTGGCTGTGCCGCCGACCCGAGTTTTCCACAGAAGCGCGGCGACTCGGCGTACACTTCTATCCCGTGGGACCGCCCGATACCGTCCCACCCAATCAAATCACACAGGAGCTCATCCGCCTGCTGCGGCAGCAGCCAGAATACAATAAAGGAGGCATAACAGAATGAAATACAAAAGAGGGATCAGCTTGACATTGACAGCGGCGCTGCTGCTGTCAATGCTGCCGCAGATCGTACTGCCAAAGGCAGCGGCAGCCAATACACCGGAGCGCGAGATCGACAGCAGCACCTATGCGGCGCTCGGTCTGTCGCTCAATGCCGAGGACAAGGGCGCGTCTCTGACAGCGCCGTACAGCAAGAAGCACGTTTCGCAGGCGTTCACCGCCAGCGAGGTCTATGTTGCGGCGAGCGGTTCGCAGGCGAACCGCTACCTCATCCGGGACGGCTTCGACCGCATGGAGACCAACAACCGCGATTCCGCTGTATGGGACGGCGACAACAAGAGCAATGTGCAGGGCAATCTGGACGGCGCATATATCCGCTATGCCGTCAACGGCTACGGGCTCGGCTTGGGCAAATACGGCAACACCTACGCCAGCAAGCTCAGCTCAAACAGCAGCAACCTGACCGATTACAACAATAACGACTTTTCCGGCATTTATGCCACCAGCACCGCGTTCAACAAGGACGACGGCAAGGATAATTACGTTGCCGAGCTTCGTGCTTACGGTCGCGGCGAAAAAACCACCATCGGCAGCAAAAAGTACGACGGTAAATTCGAACTCGCACTGTTTAAGGTAGACGATAACGGCAAGCGTTCCCCTGCCGGTACGCTCTCCCCGACCGCTACCGCAGAAATGACCTACGGCGACGGCATGGCGTACTTCACCCGCCGTTACGTGCAGGAAATGGACGCCATCATGGACGTTGCCGCGGCAGATATGAACGGCGACGGCAAGGACGAGCTGTTCGTCTACGCCGGACGCTGGAAAGACGAAAACGGCATGCGCTACGCCTATGTGGATGTATTCAACACCACTTCCATGAAACGCATTGACGAGTTAAAAATCAATGCCGGTAAATCATCCTCGTATCAGCAGGCAACGCAGTGGCAGTGGCAGATCGAGAAAATCCCGGTCGTGACGCTTGCCGGCGGCGACCTTGACCGCGACGGCAAGGAGGAGATCGCCGTTACCGCGTCCGCACCGACCGACAACAGCAATGTGTCCTCGGCGGCGCACCTGACCGTGTTCACCGAGGAATCCGGCACGCTCACGCCGGTCAGCGGTCTGGATACCGTATCGCTTGCCGATGGCAAGCAGGCGATGGTATCCGCAAACTGCGCGTTCGGCACGTTCTCCCTGCCGGATACCGGCATCACCGGTACGGTGCTCATCGCAGCGGGTTATCAGAGCAATAACGCCTCTTCCGCGCACGACTCCGGCATGTATACGACCGCTGCGTACCGCTTTGCCTACTACGATCCGCAGTCGAAAAAGTTTAAGCTGTCCGAGTACCGCACACAGGCACTCGGTGACAGCGGCAAGAAAATCGCGCAAAGCTACATTGATGACCCGAATGAGGACTATTACCGTCCGGTCCATGCGCCTATCGCGCTCGGCTGCGCGGATATGGAGGGCATCGGTGCAAACAACAGCAACGATGAGGTACTGCTCGGCGGAGAAATCTACGATTTTGACACTACCGGCGGTATCACGACCCAGCTTTCGTCCGTCAGCGTGTGCACCTCGCAGGTCAACATCAACGGCAAGAACAAGGCCAAGGAACAGGTCTGGATCAGCGATGTGCAGGCGGGCGTAGTGGATAGTAACCCATCCGGCCAAAGTGCGGTAAATCAGGACAACAAATGGCGCGAATCCTTCGTTTATGTTGCCGGCGTACACCGCAAGGAGCCGGTCAACGGCAGCGATGATTACTACTGGATGGACCTCGGTGCGGCATATCTGACCGGCGCAAAGAGCGGCGCGTCCGATTATACCGAAAACCATATGTTCTTCAGCACGCAGGAGGGCGTTATCGCGGAATCCAGCCGCCGCAACGACAATACGGGCACGTTCGTCAGTCTGGCACTGCCGGATTTCGGCAACGACTCGATCACCATGCGCTACGTTGCCGACTATACGGTATACACCAATCCCGAGGTATACGCAGTCCTGCAGGCGACACCGTACTTTGCCGACCTCAACGAAACGTATGACTACATCGGCAACGGCGGCACCGCCTACGGCACAAGCAAATCCACCGGCGACACCAAAACCGCAAGCGTTTCGCAGGCGCTCGGCGTATATCACTCGCTCGAGGTACAGGCGCTCGCCGGCGGCGAATACGAGGTTGAGCTGTCCGCAAGCTACAGCTATGACTACGCAGAATCGACCGAAATCGAGCACTCCGTCACCTACAACGCGCAGGCAGGCGGCGGCGATATGGCTGTTGTGTACACCATACCGTATCAGTACTATATTTATGAGATGTACGACCCGGGCAGTAAGCAGTGGAGCACTACCATCCTGCCCGCAGCGCTCGATCCAACCGTTGCGGTGCTCGATGTGGAAAGCTATGACGAGATCGCCGCGGAAACCAAGGGGCTGGAGCCGATTTCCGGCAATCTGCTTTACTCCACGCCCGGTGAACCGGAAACCTATGCTAATCAACCCGCCGGTACGCGCGAGTTTACCTTTAACGGTGCCTATGCGCACACGGGCGCAAGCAGCACCACTGCCGATACCACGCAGGAGATCACCAAGACGACCGGCAAAGAACACAGCCACGCTTTTAATCTGGAGCTGAACTACAAGGTTGGCGGCGGCGGCGCACTGCTCGGCAATAAGGGCTATGTCGGCGTGACCGGCAGCACCGGCGCAGGCGGCGGCTGGAGCAAGTCCAGCGCGGAAGGAACGGCGTTCTCCGGTACAGTCGATTCCCTGCCCGCTGAGGCAACGCAGTACGGCTTCGACTGGAAGCTGATCGTCAACAATGCGCAGCTTGACGGAACGCCGGTCTGGATCGTTGGCTATGAGGTCAAAAACGTCACGCAGCCACCCAGAATGCCCCAGAATCTGACCGTTACCGAGGTCAGCACCAGCACGGTGGATTTGGAATGGGAATCCAGCGGCGGCGCGGCATATTACGAGATCAGCATGATTGACCAGCATGGCGAATACAACAAGATCGCAACAGTCCCCTATACGGTAACACAGTATCAGGTGACCGACCTCGATGCCAACACCGATTACCGGTTCAGCGTACGCGCGGTCAGTCCAACCAAGGGCAGCAGTATCGACAGCCCAATCGCCTACGCTACTACGCTGAACGGTACGGCGAATTTTGAGATCACCACCCACCCGGAGGACGCCTCGACCGCCGCAGGTAAAACTGCGACCTTCACCGCCGCCGCAACCTACACCGATGACAGCGGCGCCAAGCCGGTCAGCTATCAGTGGCAGGTGAAAACGACCGACAGCAAGTCGCAGTGGCGCGAACTGAAAAACAGCACCGGTGTTTCCGGCGCGGACGGCCCATCGCTCACCATCACCGCTGCGGAGGAGATGAACGGCTATGCATACCGCTGCCGCGTGTATGTGCGAAACCGTTCGCTGTACACCAAATCCGCAGCACTGGACGTTTCTCGCGTGCCGACCAGCATTCAAATCACACCGAAGGACGACACCGTTTGGCTGTCCGGCGGCACGCTGACGACCAGTGAGGGAACCACTGTCACCGGTCAGAAGGCGGTAACGCTGACGAGCGGTGATAAGACCTATTCCCTGCTCTCTGGCGGTAACCAATTTTTCTGGTTTGACGGTGCGGCGTATTACGCCTATAACGGTACCCCGCCGACGCTTACCAATGGTCTGCTGGATAAGGACACGGTGCTTTCCGCCGACAAAATCGGCAGCGCTTTGGATATTCAATCCGAAGGACCGCAGGCGATCCTCACCGTAACGGACGCAGACGGCAAAACCGATACGAAAACGCTGGCGCTCGGCAATCCGGTCAGTGACAGCACCTCTATTCCCTATAATGGCGTATCGTACACCGCTGTACACAAATTCCAGCCGACCGACAGCGCGTATTCCGGCTACACCTTCTACGAGGCGAACGGAAACGGCGAAATCGCATATCTGTACACCAAGGACAGCGGCACGACCTACCTGCCATTTACGCTGCGCTATGCGAGCACTCTTGTCGGCAGAACGGACGTCAACACGCTGGCACCGGTCTATCAGGCGACCGAAACCACCGGCACGAACACGAAAACCGAAAATATCACCGGTAAGCAATATCCGCTGACCGCCTCGGTATGGGAAAACGGCAGCAAGCCGACCGGCATGACCGGCACCGTCACCTTTATCATTTCCGGTGCGGGCATTGAGGGACAGACCCTTACCGTACCTGTCAGCGAAAGCCAGGACAAGTTCACCGCACTTCTCGATAAATTTGCCCCCAAGGGCGAAGGCGCGGCAACCATCACCGCCATGTACTCCGGCGATGACGTCTACGCGCCGAGCACCGCGTCTGTGAATGTCTATTTCGTGCTGAACAAGCAAAACCGCTCGGTGCTGTCGCTGACCGCACCCGCGAACGTCACCTACGGCGAGAGCGCAAATCTCGCCGCAACGCTGACCAGTCAAAAGGGCACTTCGCAGAATGTCGCAGCTACCTATACGGTGGAAAAGCTGGTAAGCGGCAAGTACGTTTCGGCAGTATCCGCCACAGACTATACCCTCGAAAACGGCGTATTTACGCCCAAACTGGTGACGAACTACCGCATTACCGCAACCTGTCAGAATCTTACCGATTCCAAGGTTATTATCGTAAGCAAGGGCACGCTCACGCTGTCCGCTGCCGATACGAGCAAGGCGCTGAACGACACCCGCACGCCTGCCGCCGCAAAGGTTTCCGGTCTGGCGGCATGGGACAACGACACCCTAACGGCAGACACGGACTACACGCTGACCTCCGAAGGCGTTTCCGCAGCTTTGCCGGGTGAATACCCGATCTATATCGCGCTAAAGGATTCGCAAAAGATTCAATCCTTGCAGGAGAAGTACAATATCCTGCTGAAAAACGCGGTTTACACGCTTTCCGGCGAAAGCTACACCGTAAACGCCAAGGGCGATACCAACGGCACGGTTTCCATCACCTATCAGGCGGATGCCGCGAGCGCAATGCTTCCGGTTTCCAGCGGCAGCAGCCTGCCCAAAGGCAGCAAGGTGACGTTCACCGCACAGCCCAAGGCAGGCTACACCGTCAGTCGCTGGAAGGTTGGAGATTCCTACCTTGCAGGTCAGGGCGACTCCTACTACAATGCCATCAGCTACACGATTGACAGTTTGAGCGAAGACGTAGATGTTTCCGTGAATTTCACCGCCGGTACGAGCACGCTGACGTACAAAGCCGACAGCACCGCCATCGGCAGCGTGACCGCGAATTACCTGACGGACGGTGCACTCGGCAGTGCGTTTATCTCGGGCGGAAACGTCAATTACAGTCAGACCATCCGCGTGTCGGCGCAGCCCAAGGACGGCTATGCGGTCGATCGCTGGGAGGTCAACGGCGAAACGCTCAAAACCGCAGACGGCACGCACAATTACACCGGCAGCACTTATACATTCGATAAATTCACCGAGAATGTGACAGTAACCGTATATTTTGTCGCAAACAGCCAGCCGGTTGTGACCATTAAGCCGGTGGACAATGACGGCAATCCGCTGACCGGCGCAAAAGTCTCGGTCGGCGGCACCGAGCTGACCGGCATGAACGGTGTATTCACCGATACGGCACACACCGGTGAAAATCCGGTCATCACCGTAACGCCGCCGGACGGTCTGCTGGTGGATTCGTGGACGGCAACACCTGACACAGCAGGCACGCTCAGCACCGATAACCGCGTCATGGCGCTGCATGATTTGCGCCAGAACACCACCTTCGTTGTAAAATGCACCGCACTCAACCGCTATACCGTAGCCTTTCAGGGCAAGATGGCGGACGGCTCCGCAATCACCGATGTGGCAGGTACGGTATCGGCGGTCAAGCTGGGCGCAGGTGCGCTGACGAGCGGCGAAAGCCAGCTTCAAGGCTCAACCATTCAGTTCACCGCCAAGGCGAACACCGGCTATGAGATTGCCGGCTGGAAGCTGAACGGCAACGCCGTTGCGCCGACCGCAAGCGGTACCTATCAAATCCCCTTGCTGAACGGCAACGCCGCTCTGGTCGTAACCTTCCGTCAGCAGCCGAAAATCACGCTTTCGGCAAGTGAAAACGGCACGCTGACCTGCGACTCGCATACCGGCAGCAGCTTCTATCTGCCCTGCGACAGCAAGGACGTGCTGACCTTCACCGCGCAGCCGAAGAGCGGCTATCGCGTGAAAGCCTGGACGGTCAACGGCAAGTCCGTTTCCGGTACGGCAATCACAAATTCGGACAAGGAAAAATACACCTACACGCCAGACAAAACCAACGGCATGACCGATGACCTGACTGTTTCCGTTGTGTTTGAGAAAATCCCGACCGCGAAAATTACCTTCTCGGTTGTGGATACCACGCCGGAGGACGACAATTCCGGCGAAAACGGCACACTTTCCGCTGTAGCGACCCGCAACGGCACGAATACCCCGCTCCGGAGCGGCAATGAAGTTCTCAGCGGCTCGGAGGTTACGTTCACCGCACAGCCCAATCAGGGCTACAAGGTGCAGAGATGGTATCTGGACGGCAAGGAGCAGGCAGGCGCGCCGACGCTCAACATCACGGATAGCGATACCGCACACGAGGTCAAGGTGCAGTTCACCGAGATCAGCAGTGCTGTTACCTTCGGCATTGCCGAAGACAGCGACACCGGTCATGGCGCAAGCCTGTCCGCCGCCTTCCTGCGTGCCGGCATGAGTCAACCCGATGCCATTGCCAGCGGCAACAACGTCACCGCCGAGGGCAAGCTGACCGTAACGGTCGAAAATCTGGGTGACGGCTACAAAATCGCAGGCTGGACGCTGAACGGCGCCGTTTACGAGCAAAACGGCAAGCCGTATACCGGCAACAGCCTCGCTTGTGACGTTTCGGCAACACAAGGCGCGGATATCCGCGTAAAGCTTGAGCGCAAATCCTACGAAGTGACCTTCTCGGCGCAGACCGGCGGCGGCATTACGAATGATAAATCGCTGCCAAGCGGCGATATGGTCAAGGGTGATACGGAAATCAAGTTCACCGCGTCCGCACCGGCAAGCGGCTACACCTTCATCGGCTGGAAGGTAAACAGCACGATGCACAAAACCGATGCAACGACCTACACCCTGACCGTCACCGAGGACACCGAAATCATTGCGTGCTACGAAATCGCGGACGCGGAATACACCGTGACCTACGGCGTGATCCCGACCAGCGACGCGGATAACGGCACGCTGACGGTTTCCGGTCCGGACGCAGACGGCAAGGCAAAATCCGGCACGCGCGTTGCGTTTACGGCAGTACCCGATACGGGTTACATGGTCGAAAACTGGTACGCAGACGCGGCAGGCATTACTGCCATCGGTACGGCGGAAAGCACAACCTATGTCATTGACCCGCTGACCGGCAACACCTCGGTTTACGTCCGCTTTGTGCCGATTCCGACACACACCGTCACCGTCAATATCAGCGGCAGTGGCGCGGTTTCTGCCAAAGTAAACGGTGCAGACGTTGCTATTACTGGCGGCAAGCTGACCGTTCCGCACCATGCGGCGGTTGTTCTCACCGCACAGCCGAGCAGCGGCGCATATCTGACCGGCTGGACGCTGGATGGCACGGCAGAAGGCAACGCGCTGACACTCAACCTGAACAACGTGACGAAGGACCACACCATTGACGCAGCATTCGGCGTCAGCCAGATGGTGACGCTTACGACCGTCTGCGGTGACGGCGGCAAGCTGACCGTTAAACGCGCGGATGGTACGACCATTGACGCCTCCGGCGGCATTCAGGTACCCAAGGGCGCTCCGCTGACGCTGACCGCCGCACCGGATTCCGGTAAGATGGTTCAGGCGTGGACGGTAAACGACACGGCAGCAGATGAGCTCTCCAACACTTTCACGCTCACTCCGACCGAAAACAGCAAGGTGCAGGTGGATTTTGAAAATGTAACGCTGTTTGATCTGCCTGCCGACAACGCAACGTATACCTTCCACACGAGTTCCAGAACACCCCATGATTACGGCACGGAACGTCAGATTCGCAAAGGCGGCACGATCGAATTTGCAATGCGCCCCGCAGATGGATATCTGATCCGCAACCTCGATTTCCAAGGCGGTACGGTAACGCGCTGCGCATTGCAGGCAGACGGCAGTTGGAGCATCCGCATGGAAAAGGTTATCAGCACTATCACGTTTAAGGCCGACATCTATTCGATGGTTCCTCTGACCATTACCGCACCGCAAAACGGCACACTGACGGTCAAGCTGGGCGACACCGTTCTGACAGACGGCGCAAAGCTGGCGGCAGGCGATATACTCACCATTGCCGCAGATCCGGCAACCGGCTACACGCTCGATAAGCTGACCGTTTCCGGCGCGACCAAGCAGCCGGGCGGCACTTACAAGGTCGATGCGGCAGCGGTTTCCGTCAGCGCAAGCTTTAAGAGCACCGGCGGTACCTCCGGCGGCGGCGGCGGTGGCACCGGTGGCGGTACCGCTCCGGCGGAGGACAAACGCATTACCGTGGAAAACAGCAAAAACGGCGCTGTATCTCCGTCCGACTCGAACGCCAAGCCCGATACCAAGGTAACGCTTACGATCAAGCCGAACAGCGGCAAGCGGCTTTCCGGTCTGACCGTGACCGATGAGAAGGGCAACGCCCTTCCCCTCACCCGCAAGGACGCCGCGCACTACGAATTTACCATGCCGGACGGCAAGGTGACCGTCAAACCGGTATTTACCGACAGCAGCACCTCCTGTCCTGGCGGTATCATCTGCCCGACCCACGAGATGAGCGACGTTCCGCTGGACGCATGGTACCACGACGTCGTAGATACCGCAGTGGACTGCGGCTGGATGAACGGTACCGGAAACAGTCAGTTCACGCCGCAGGGCACGACCACCCGCGGCATGCTGGCAACCGTACTGTACCGCATGGCAGGCAGTCCCAAGGCACCGAAGAGCACCTTCGCCGATGTGGAATCCTCCATGTACTACGCGGATGCGGTTGCATGGGCCGCCGAAAACGGCATTGTGACCGGTCTGGATGCAACGACCTATGCGCCCGCGCACAGCATTACCCGCGAGCAGCTTGCCGCAATGCTATACCGCATGGCGCAGCACAACGGACAGGCTTCCGCCAGCAGTGCAGACGTGCTGAACGGCTTTGCCGACCGAAACGCCGTACACGACTGGGCAAAGGATGCAATGTGCTGGGCAATCGAAAACGGCATTGTAACCGGCAAGGGAAATGCCGTTCTTGACCCGACCGGCACCGCTACCCGCGCAGAAGTTGCTGCTATGCTGACGAGGTTTCACAATCTGGTAGGCAAGTAACGCTTTTCTGCGGCAGCACTATAACAAAAAACGGAGCGCACAGCCATATTTTCGGCTGTGCGCTCTGTTTTTTTCTGTTTATCCCTGTCACCCGTGGATTTTCCCTTCCCCCCAATGCAGCTGTCCCATTTTCCTTTTTTCGATTTTCTTTAACTGGGACACTCCCTGTACTATTCGTCTGTCCCCTTCCCCCTCATGTTTTGGGATGATTTACAAGTTCCACAAGAACGGTGTACTAAGAATGGTGTTGTCGGACAGCAGTTCTCCGCCGGCTCTTATATGTCGAATAAGCATTAATATTATGCGAACAGCAATATTTATGCTTGAAACCTCCGACGGTAAGGTCTACAAGAGTTTGATCACGCTGGAACGACTGGAAAGCACACTGGGCGACTCGTTCCTCAAGGTGCACCGCAGCCGGCTGGTATCGGTGATGGCGATACACGACATTACGGACAAAGTAAACCTCAACAACGGCGAACGGCTCGGCTATGTGGCCCGCCGCAAAAAGGAGCTGACCGCCGCACTGGCCGAAAAGCGTGCTCGGCTGATCGGCACGCTGGACAGCGAAACGCCGCCTATGCCCGATGATGAGCTGCACGCACAGTATCGCTGCTTCGATGCGCTGCCGATTGCATTCACCGATATCGAAATGGTACTCGATGAGGACAAAAACGCTGTTGACTGGATTTTTCGATATGCCAATCCCGCGCTTGCGTGGCTGGAAAAGGTGCCGCTGCACGAGCTGCTCGGACGCTCGTTCCGCAGCGTGTTTCCCAACATGGACAGCAAGTGGCTGAAAAGCTACGAGCGTGCTGCACTCTACGGTGAAACGCTCGAGCTGATCGACCACAGCCCGGAGATCGACACCTATCTGAAAATCATCTGCTTTCCGACACAGCCGGGACACTGCGGCTGTTTGCTGTTCGACATTGCAGAGATGAAATTCGCGGAGGACAGCGGTGACGCGCACAACGCCAAGCTGCGGTATTTCGCCAGAATGCTGGCAAAACTGCTCTGATTGCTGCATTTGCAGTCGGAAATAGACCCCGAGAAGGAGGAAGAACATGAGAAAACGAAAATCGGCATGGGGAGCTCCCCATGTCCCAACAGAGACCCGTTGGGGCAAAAGAGGCATTGTTCTGTTTTTGAGTGCAGCAATGTGCCTCAGTATGCTGCCGACGATGGCGTTGGCGGACAACAGAGACGCCGCGACAACGGATGAATACGGATTTGATCTGTCTACGCCGAGCAGCTTTCATGCAAACGACGGCAATCAGCCGTTTGGCAACGGCGCGGGCATCAAGGGCAACCTGAACCCCACCAAGGAGATCAGTATCATGGAATCGTGCGGCGACAGCTACAGCAGCCGCGTTTACGATTTTGATGAATCGAGCATTCTGAAAGGCTCGAGCGGCGGCGTATTCAGTTCGAGCGACCATTACGCTGGTCTGGATAGCACGAAGTTTTCCACCGCAGCGGCGATGAAGAACACAATTAATAAAGGTAATACTTCTCCCTATTACTATGTCAGTGCTGCGGCATTTGAACGAACCGGCACCGGACGTGATAGCACCGTTGCATACTGGGGTACAACACGTGGCTCGGGAAACAGCGATTATAAAATGCAGCTGAATGTGTTTGCTGACAATTCGGGCAACTTTAGCAGCAGCAGTATCAAGTACGGAGGCTCTGATGCAGACGGCGCTTACAGCTGGATGAGCAAGCTGAACGGCTACAACGCCGAGGGTTATACCGCTATTGCTGCGGGTGATTTTGACGGCAACGGCAAGGAAACCGTGGTGTTTTATGATCCGGCAAAGGGCAATCTGATGCTCAAAAGCAATGATGGATACTATCAAGACGGTAAAGATGTTCTGAACATCGGCAACGACGAAACGCTGAAGAAGTATTTCGGCAAAACGCTGAATGAAATTCAGACTCTGGGCGGAACCGATCTGGATAAAATCGCAGAGAACACCGCTATGGTGCAGCTTGAAGCGGCGGATTTGGACGGCAAGGCGGACAACAAGGACGAGCTGATCGTCACGGTTTCGCTGGGCAATCTGTATGGTGAGTCCGGCATTAAAGAGCTCGGCTCGGTCGTGATGGTGCTGTCCAAGGATAGCAACAGCAGCTGGAAGACCGTCTGGTCCTATTAGTTCAGCCATGTGCTTGCCGGCAACCAGCCGACAAACAAGTACGATGCAGGCTGGCATCTGCGCGCAGCGGCAAGCCGCGCGGAGGATATCGACAACGACGGCGCGATGGAGATCATCACCGCCGGTGTCGGCGCAGACGATAACAACACTGACGATAACTTCCATAACAGAGGCTACTTCGCGGTCATCACAGATTACACCGGCAACGGCTATAAGGTGGACACGACGACGCAGAACTTTGATGGCAAGGACGTTTCCTGCCAGAGCGGCATCTATGTGAAGCAGAACGGTGACAACAACACGAACTGGGTCGGCGAGGACTCCTCGTACCTGCAATGCATGAACCCATGTTCGCTGGGTATCGTGCGGTTTGACGGACGCGGCACCGTGCCGTATATCGTCATCCGCGGTCAGATCTTCAAGTACAATTCCGCAGACAGATCGCTGAACGGTGCAGATACAAAGACACAAGGTCTGGATAAAGTCCTGCAGGACCGCAAGATCATCAACCAGCCGATTGTCGGCAACTTTGATGGCAACGCGGCAGGGCGTGAGCAGATCCTGTTTACGCTATCGTCCGGAGACGGAAAGGCCGTAAACATCGGCGGCTATTACTACAAGCCGACGGACTACGACAGCAGCAAGGCAACCGGTTCGTATCAGAGCACAGGCAAGGGCAAAAATGTGATGAACGACACCGAAAACGGTCTGCGAAGCTGCCGCTGGGGTATGAACGCATGGGGCATCGCCGAAATCGCGCTGGCGGCGCCGGATATCGACAGCGACGGCATTATTGCGGACTATCAGGGCAAGGAATACGCCTTTAACGATCCGCAGGTGCTTGCCGTTATGGAGGCGCCTCCGTATTTCGAAGACATTGAATACAGCAACGCCGGCGAAACCGCGATCTCCTTCTCCAAGGGCAGCGGCAGCTCCACCGGTACCAGCACCGCAAACCGGATCGGCACCTATGTTTCCTTCTCGCAGAATTTCTCCGTAGGCGGCATCGTCGATCTTGGCGGATTTGAATTTGAAACCGCGTTTGAAGCCGAGTGGAACAACTCCATTGAAATAGAGCAGAGTTTCACTATGACCAACAGCTTCTCCGCCGAGCAGGCGGAAAGCGCGGTGGTGCTGATCTGTATTCCGGTCACGATCTATCACTATAACACCACGTCGGCGGACGGCTCCAAGAGCACGATGGATATCACGGTAGCAGACGCGCCGACCTACAAAACAATTCCGCTGTCGGAGTATAACGCGGCGGCGGCGCAGCGCGGCGACCCCGAAATCGGAAGCGACATCATCGCCTCCACGGCGGGTCAGCCTTCTACCTACCGCAGCACGACGACCGGACTCAAGAACGCCGTTACCACCAGCAAGGGCACGAATGGCGGCTGGTTTGCAACCGAGTCCGGCGAAAGCTCCAAGTCCCAGTCGGTAGAGTTTGAAACCTCGCAGACCACCACAAAGGAGCTTACCTTTAATATTGATGCCAAGGGCGGCGGCGGTCTCGGCGGATTTAAGTTCGGTCTGAGCGGCGGCTCGTCCTCCGGCAGCAGCGCGAGCAGCATTTCCACCGAGGGAATCGAGCGCAGCGGCACCGTGCACGATCTGCCGTCCGGCACAACGGGATACAGCTTCCAGTGGCAGTTTGTCGGCTGGGAGACCACGCTGTCGACCGGTGGTCTTTCCTACAATGTTCCGGTGCTGAGCTATCTGGTGGCAAACGTAAAGCAGCCACCCAGCAAGCCGCAGAATCTGGAAGCCAAGGAAGTCACCACCAACAGCGTGACCCTGGAGTGGGAGAGCGGCTTTACCACGGCAGCGCAGTATCAAGTTTACCGCTATATGCCGAACAACACCACCGGCACGAAGTACGCACTGCTGGGCACGGTAAGCGGTCTGGCTGCCGACAAGGACGGCAAATACACGCTGACCGATACCAAAGTACAGCCGAGCACGCAGTATCAGTATGTGCTCGAGTCGGTCGGCACGGACGGAACATCCACGGATTATACCGAGCCTCTGGCGGTCACTACACTGGCGACCGGAGACAAGCCAAATATTACGAAACAGCCGGAGAGTACGAGCGTTCGCCCCGGTACCGATGCTGTATTTACCATTTCTGCGACCCCGACCGGAGAAGCAAAGGGCGTTACCTATCGCTGGCAGAGCAGAACGAACGGCGGACGCTGGACCGATTTGAACCAGAATGCGCCGAAGCTGACTGTCGAAAAGCCCACGCAGAGCATGAGCGGCACCGAATACCGCTGCATCGTTTCGCAGACCAATATGAAGACGGAAAAATCGTCGGTGGTTTACTCGGATACGGTCAAACTGACGGTCGGCAAGGCGGACAGCACAACTGTACTGAAAACCAGCGGCACTGGCGGCAGCGCGACCCATGAAACAACAGCAGGAGAAACGAAGAAAACCGTTACCGCACAGTATAATATCAGTGGTAAGACGTACCAGAAGTACGATAATGCGTATACAGGTGATAAGCATATCGAAAGCGGCGTGTACGGCGCTTCCGGCAGCACCGGCTATCACTATTACGAGATGACGCCCAGTGACCTGCAAGGACCGAACGCTGACGGCGTGTACACCGGTACGGTTTCTGCTACGCCCACAGCGCTGACCGCCGCAGCGGATCGCGTAACGCTGAATGACACGGCGTATGAAATCGGCGACAACGGTTTCCGGAAAACCCAGCAGACCGAAACAATCGGTGAAACAGCCTATACGGTTTACACCGCAAGCGGCGTTGCCGATAAAGCAGGAACGCAGGAAACGCTGACGCTGTATCGTAAGGATGGTACCTATTATCGCAAGGATGGCGATACGCCCGTTGCGATGGCAGGAAAGACCACCATCAGTGATACAGACACCAACACCTATCGTACAGACAGCTTGACACCCGTTTATGTGACTGAGAACGGCTATACGGTTCTGACCTATACTACGGAAAGCGAGACTCCAACTACGCTCACCATCTACGAGCTGCGCGGTACCTACTACTCGAAGAATGGAGACACCTACACCAGCCTGTCTCTGGTAACTGGTCTGTATCAGAATACGGACGGCAAGCTGTTCAAGCCCGGTGCAGCCGTAACGACCGAGGTCAAGACCACCGGCAACAAGACGCAGGTACCGGGCGATGAAGTTACACTGACCGCAACGGTAAACGTGAAGGATAGCAGCGCCGCAAACAACGGCACGGTCACGTTCGAGATCACGAACACGACCACCGGCAGCGTGGTACGCTATCCGGTAAGCAAGTCCTCCGGAAATTCCAAGGTTGAGTGCAAGTGGACACCGAGCGAAGCCGGCGTTTACAGCATTGTGGCGATTTTCGGCGGCAACAGCGAAACGAACGGTTCGCGCAGCGGCGCAGTTACCTACTATGCCAAGGCGGCAGACGATCTCTATGAGATTTCGGTAAGCGACTGCACTTATGGCGACACGATTTCTCCAAGCCTCAAGAGCGTGACGATCAACGGTACTACCAGTCCAGAAAAGACCGGCGTCACCTACGCCGCCTACAAGGACGGTTCGTCTGCGGTGACAAATTGGGAATCCGGAAAAACGCTTGTTCCAGGCACCTATCGCATTACCGCAACCGCAGATAACAAGGTGCTGGCAAGCAAGTACATCACGGTAAGCAAAAAGCCGATTACAATTACGGCACCCAATACGAAGAATGGTGACATTAACTTCGGCGATTTGTTGGCAGCCGACAATACTTACAAGAGCCTGTTTACCACAGAGGGTATGCCGACCGACAAGACCGCCGGTGTATACAATGTCAGCGTGGTTTATAACGAGCCGGAGAGCGGAAATAAGACCGACTTCGTGAATAAACAGGCGGAATTCCTCTCCAAGTATACGCCTACGCTGAAAAGCTCCATGGTTCTTGTGCTGGCGGATACCTACACGGTGACCTACTCCAATGGCAACAACGGCACATTGCAGGATTATCAGGGCGGTTATTCGACCTCCTTTAAGAGCGGTGCCGAGATCGCAAGCGGCAGCAATGTGATTTTTGCCGCTGAGCCGGCAAAAAACTATCAGGTTTGGAAGTGGACGGTCAACGGCACTGAAGTGACCGAAAGTACGACTAATTACACCCTTTCGGCAGACAAGAAAACGCTGACGGTTTCGAGCCTGCAGAAGAATCTGGATGTACACGTTGAGTTCTCCAACCAGTTCTACACGGTATCGGCGCAGAGCGATACCTACGGCTCTGTCACCGCCACGACAAACGGCAATCCGCTTGCAGCGACCTCTGTGCTCAGCGGCACCGAGGTTACCTTTACGGCGAAGCCGAATGACGGCTATGTTGTAAAGCAGTGGACGGTTACCCGTGACGGCAAGGTGGAAACGCAGAAGAACGCTGACGGCACTGTTTTCAGCGGCAGCGAGCTTAAACTGACGATCACTGCGAACACGGTTGTCAATGTCACATTCGAGCAGACGGCACAATTTGAAGTACATTATTCGGCGGTCGATCAAGAGGATACGAACAAGGAAATCGCTCTGAACTTCGAGACCACCGGACTGACCGACGGTAAGGGCGAAAAGGGCTCTACGGTTACGCTGACCGCAAAGCCGTCCTCCGCGATGGGCATTGCCGGCTGGCAGTACAAGATCTCCGAGAGCGGTACATGGACTGACTCGAGCGTTACCGGACTGCGCTACACGATTCGCAATCTGCAACGCAATATCTTGGTACGCGCACTAGTGAACGACAATGCAACGCCGACGGAAGTAAACTTCGGTATTGTCGATGAAAGCGGCAAGGCTGTTGCAGGCGGCGGCAAGCTGACCGCAAAGTATACCGCAAACGGCGCAGAAATTGCGACTGGCGCTAATTGCACGACCTACAGCAGCATCACCTTTACCTATGAAGAGCCGACCGCGTATGAGGTCGTAAACTGGACGGTAAACGGTACCGAGGTAAAGGCAGACCGCAACGGCAAAATCTTCACCTACACCATCGACAGCCTGACCACACCAACTACGGTCAACATGGTGGTTCGCGCGAAGCCTACGGTAGCAATTACACAGCCGACAAACGGCACGATCAGCGTTGCCTACACGCTAAACGATGTAGCGGTAACGCCGGAAGATGGCAAGTATGTCTACTCCGGCACGAAGGCAACCGTAACCGCAGCACCGAACGATAATTACGTTGCAACGGATGTAACGGCGGATTCGGGTAGCAGTATCATTACTACCCCGAATACAGATAAGGTGAACGGCGTGCAAACGCTAACGGTTGCTGAAATCAAGGCAAACACTACCTTCTCCGCAACCTTCGTGGAAAAGCCGGTAGTAACGATTAAAGCGGGTGAGAATGGCTCGGTTGAAGTCAAGGGCACTGTGAACGGCAAGGCAGATACCGCGCTGACAAGCGGCACTCATGTGGACTTTGGCACCGACCTTATCGTTACGGCAACGCCGGAGAGCGGCTATGTTGTAGGTACGATCAACGGCAGCGCTGTCAATGAGGACAAGGCAAACGGCGCAAAGGACAAGACGCTTGAAAAGGTTGGCGAAAACACTGAAATTACCGCGACATTCCTTGCAAAGCCGAAGGTAACAATTAGCACCGCTACAGGCGGCACGGTTGAAGTCAAGGGCACTGTAGACGGCACGGAAAAAACGCTGACCACCGGCAACTATGTGGACTTTGGCACGAGCCTCAAGGTTACGCTGACGCCGGATAAGGGTTACGAGGTCGGCATGATGGATGGCGTTTTGCCGGCATACACCGACGGCACCGGCACTACAACCGATAACAAGTCCTACGCCATCAGAAATGTGCAGAACGATCCGACCATCACGCCTGTATGGTCAGCGATTCCGACCACTATGGTCAACTGGTCTGTCATCGACAAGACGCCGGACACGAACGGCGGCACGGACGGCACGCTCAAGGCGACTGTCACCCGCAAGAACATGGACAGCTACAAGGTGACCGACTCCACCGCTGGTACACTTACGGTTTACCGTGATTCGGTCGTTACCTTCACCGCAACGCCGGATACCGGCTATAAGACCGGCGTATGGCAGCTCAACGGCGAAAAGCAGGACAGCGAGCCGGAGCTGACGATCGACAATCAGATCACCACGCCGCAGACGGTTCAGGTTCAGTTTGACCCGCTGGGCGACAAGGTGACCTACGGCTTCAAGGAAGGCAGCACGGCGGCTGACAAGCACAATGCAACGCTTTCCGCAGCCTTCACGCCGAACGGCGATGGTTCCATTACCTTTACCGTTTCCGGTCTGGATAACGGTTACAAGGTAGAAGGCTGGTATGTGGACGGCAGCAAGCAGTCCGGCGAGACCGGTACGACCTTTACGCACAAAGTGACCCATAATATCGGCATGGATGTGCAGGTGAAAATCGTCCGCAAGTCGTATACGGTGAACTTCTCCGCAACGAACGGCACCGTAACAGCACAGGCAAACAAAGCACCGCTTGCAACGGGAAATTCCATTGTCGGTGACACGAGTGTTACCTTTACGGCAATGCCGCAGAGCGCCACCGGTTATACCTTCGCAGGCTGGACCGTGAACGGTGAAAAGAGCGAGGAAACGAGTGAAACGCTCACGCTTCCAATCACGAAGAACACCACGGTTTCTGCAGCATATACGCTGAATACCGTATCCTACGCGGTAAACTACGGTGTTATTTCTGACAGCGAGGGCACCGCAAACGGTACGCTGACGGCAAAGAACGGCACGAAGGCGTTTGACTCCGGCGCAGAGCAGCCTGCCGGCTCGACCATCGTCTTTACGGCACAGCCGAAGGACAGTTATCAGGTCAAGGGCTGGTATACGGCGGCTGACGGCACGACCGAAATTGCAGACACGGCATCCGAGCAGAACCGCTACACCATTACCAATCTGACCGATGAAGCAACGGTATATGTAGCATTTGAACCGATCCCGACCTACGAGATTACGATCAGCACGACCGGTTTCGGCCACGTCACCGCGACGGTAAACGGCACGACCGCGGATATTACGGACGGCAAGCTGACGGTCAGCCGTCACGCCAATGTAGTCCTCACGGCTGTACCGGATGACAACCAGTATCTGACCGTCTGGACACTGGACACTGAGGACAAGGGCAACAGCAGTCTGACGCTGGAGCTGAATGATGTAACCAAGGGTCACACAGTCAAGGCGGACTTTGCGGCAAGCCAGCTCGTTACGCTGAAAACGATCTGCAACGCAAACGGCACGCTGACCGCTCAGGCAGGCTACGGCGATACGCTCGAGACTGTCGACGCCTCCTCCGAATCCGGCATTCAGGTGGAGAAGGGCAAGAAGGTCGTTCTGCGCGTAACACCGAATACTGACTACATGGTGGAGAAGTAGACGGTGAACGGCACGGTTCAGGATAACCTGTCCAACACGCTCACCATCGAAAACCTGAGCGAGAATACCGAGGTTGAGGTTGCGTTTGAGCCGTATGCGGGCTTTGTGATTCCGACAAGCGATAACGGCTGGACGGTTTCCAATGTCAAGCGCACACCGGACGATACCACTCCGGTAACCGAAATTCGCAAGAACGGCACCGTCACCTTTACCGTAGCACCGGTAAGCGGACAGTATCTCACCACACTCACGGTAAACGGTACGAATTGTCTCGGTACGATCAGCAATGATGGCAATGAGAACAAGCTGACGGTCGTGAACAATCAGAACGGCAGCTACACCATCACCGTTGCGAATGTCACCAATAACATTGCGCTGGAAGCGACCTCCATGCAGTTCCAGACAGTAAGGGAAGAATTGACTGTTCCGGAAGTGCTGAAGAAGAAGTACGCCGATACCGATGCACTGAAAACCGCACTGCAAATCGCACTGCGGACGCAGGTCGACAAGGTGAACGCTTCCGTACCGGCAGCAAACATTCAGTATTATGACATTCAGCTTCAGTATAATGATGGTACTGGCTGGAAACCGGCAACTGAGAAGCACTTCCCGGCAAACGGCATCACCGTAACGATTCCGTACAGCGAGCTCAAGAGCGGTCTGGACAGCAGCTACACCTACACTGTTATCCATATGTTTACAAGCACGATGAAGAATCACGAAATCGGTGAAACCGAGCCCATCACGCCGGTTAATGGTACTGACGGTATCAGCTTCACGGTGAACAGCCTGTCTCCGTTTGCCATCGGCTGGTACAAGAACACCGCACCGATGCCGGGCGGCGGCGGTGGCGGCGGCGGAGCCGTTGCGCCGACCACCTACGATGTTGTGATCCCGTCCGCGCTGGCGAACATCGTCAAAGCGGATAAGACTAAGGCGGCGGCAGGCGACACCGTAACGCTGACCGTTTCCGACGAGGGTACGCTGACCGTCACGGACTCAAACGGCAAGTCCGTTGCGCTGACCGACCTCGGCAGCGGCAAATACACCTTTAAGATGCCGTCCTCCAAGGTCAATGTGGCATTTGCCGCGTCCGGCGAAACCAAGCCGTGTGATGGTGGCAAGGATTGCCCGTCGGCACCGTTTAAGGACGTTGACACCGGTAAGTGGTATCATGTATCCATCGACTATGTGCTGACGCACAGCATAATGAACGGCGTTTCCGGCACTTCCTTTGCACCGAACAGCAATCTGACGCGCGGTGTGCTGATTGTAGTTTACGCAAATTGTGATATGTATTCCCCAATATATATGGGGAGTTAGAAATGTATTGAGATTAGATAGCCTTTTTCTCCAAGTCCTCACAGTAAACGCTTGAAAATAAATGTTCCAGTTCATTTCCGAAGTTGTATGAGATTTTAAGTTTGCGGTTTTCATAAACTGTTATCTGGTCTATCATTTCCACAATAATATCTCTGTCTAATTCTTCAATGTCTTTCAGTTCCAACAACCGCCTTAACCACGGTGTTTCAAAAACATCTTCTGTTACACTTTCCTTTTTCTTTTCTTCCAGCGTTTCAATCTGTTTGGAGTAAAGCGTTTCTTTTTGTTGATAGTCCTCTCGATAAGAAAGAAATTCGTCTTTAGAAATCAGTTCGTCTTTGTAATCTTCATAAATTGACTTTTTCAGCTTCTTCACTCTTTCAAGCTCTGCTTTTAACTTTGTCAGTTCTATGTCTGTTGATTTTCTGATTTTTGTTGCTGTGAAAGATTGTGATTTTACAAGTTCCTGCAAGTTCTCTACATTGCGGATAATCTGCTTTAAATCTCCCAACACAATATCATTCAATACTTGAAACGGGAGCGTGTGCGGAGTGCAATAATCTTTTCCACTTCTTTTGTAAGTCCCACAATAGAATGAATAGGACTTACTTCCGTCAGCACGTCGCCAGAAATTTTTCATCATTGCCCGACCACAATCGCCACACTTGATAAAACCTGCAAAGATATTTTTATTTGTTTCTAAATCAATATCCCTATGCTTTTTCGTCAGCAGTTTTTGTACCTTACCCCACAGTTGACGGTCTATAATCGGTTCATGGGTATTTTCAACCCTTATCCAGTTTTCTTTCTCAACTGGACGCTGTTTGCTTCTCATTCGTTGATGTTTCTTTCCTTGTACCATGTTTCCAATATAAATCTCATTTTGCAACATCACTTTAATTGTGGAATACGTCCAATAAGAAGTTTTCTCTAAACGGTTGCAATTTTTGTAGTTTTCGCCGTTAAGCTTTTTATATTCCGACGGACAAAGGATACCCTCTGCATTTAGTATTTTTGCAATGCTTTGTTTTCCTATTCCTTGTGCATACATGGTAAATACTCTTTTTACAACTTCGGACGCATATTCATCAATCACAAGTTTATTTTTATTTGCAGGAGATTTCTTATAACCATAACTTGTAAAAGCTCCGATAAATTCTCCTGCTTTCTGCTTTGATTTTACAGTCGCTTGAATTTTATTAGAAATATCTCTGGCATACTGCTCGTTGAATATATTTTTAATAGGAAGTAACATATCGTATGCCTGCTTCATACTATCAATATTATCTGTTACAGAAATAAAACGAACATTAAGCTCTGGAAATATTCTTTCCAAATATCGCCCCGTATCAATGTAATCTCGTCCGAAACGGGAAAGGTCTTTTACAACAACACAATTTACCTTGTTATCCTCAATGTCAGCAATCATTCTATGAAAGTCTGGTCTATTAAAATTCGTTCCCGTAAAACCGTCATCAATATAAACATCATATAGGATAAAGTCATCATGCTTGTTCACATATTCTGTTAAAAGTTTTCTTTGATTTCCTACACTATCGCTTTCTTCCTTATCTCCGTCCTCTCGTGATAATCTGATATAAATAGCCACGTTAAATAAGTTTGAACCTTTTTGATAAATCATTTTTCCACCTATTCAACTGCCGTACCTATGATAATATTATACCATAAAGTACGGCTTCTTTCCATTGTTTTCAAGGGTTTTTCCCTCTTGATAGTCCTTTTTTAACATGAGATTTCACGATACGGACAAGCAATTCCTCTACGGAAAATTTACCTAAAAATTCCCGTTCTACGATATATTGTGCAGGTTCTTTTTTAGCCAAGTTATCAGCCCCCTTAGTCAGCTATCTATTCTCAACATACGCACATGGGCTTATCCAATATGCGTATTTTTCACAATGTTACAGAAGCAGACAGACGGCTTTGGAAAGCTCCGTTAGTATCTCAACTATTCCCATTCTTGTGGGCAGAACCGCACCATGCGGACGTATCATTATTCTGTGAGGATAGGTCGTGGCAAAACGACTTTTCCAATAGTCGCTCTCGGATCACTGCGTGGGTCGCTCGCTTTCTTTTGAAAAGGTCGTGGCGTACAGTCCCCGTGGCTCGCTATCTCACAAACGTATCTGTCTGCTTTATTCAGTTGTCAAAGAGCTGTGGCGAAAGCGTGTTGCTTTCATGTAAAAGCAGGTGCAGAGCAGGAAAGAGGGGATTGAACAAATCATGCTCTGCGGTTACTGCTTGTTATTCTTCTTCGATTTCTAAGGCAATATCAAACCCTAAAATCATTTTAATAAGTGCTTCTCTGATAAGTCCCTTTAACTCCATATCTACAACAATATAGACATTGCCGTATTCATCATAGAGTGGACGCAGACAGCACTTTGATATGTACGGGTCATAAAACGCCAGTATCTTTTCAATCGCTTTTTCGTCCCCGTCCATTGCTTGTGAAAGCAAGTAGTAGGACGGCTTCTTAAATGTTTGCTTCATTTTTACTGTTTCTCCTTTAGTAATTTTTTCATAAGTGCCAATGAGTTATGCCGATTTTGGAATACACCGCTTCTGGAAATATTCTGCTTTTTTGCAATTTCTTCGTTGTTCATTTCCAAGAAATAATACATCAGCAAAGTTTCACGGTTACGCTCGGACAACTGTTTCAAGGCTTCTGCCAATTCATCATCATAGACACGAATATCATTACCGCATACATTGAAAATTGTATAGTCCGTATCATAGTCGTCCCAGATAGCCAGATTTTCTACAACGATTTCTGGAAGTTCACAAAAGAGTGTTTCTTCCTTTTGTCGTCGTTTTAATTTCTTCTGATAGTCCTTAACAACATGTCGGACAACTTTCTTCAAACAACTTTCAAAACGGCATTGAACTGTTTTCTGGAAGTCAGACGGTTTCATCAATCTCACCCCCTTTCCGTTACGACGTGAAAAGTGGTTATCCCTCTTTCCGCACCATATAGGGAACGGCAGGTGTGATTTGTTAAGTTGAAACCGAAAAAATTAAAAAAATTTTTTTTGGTATGAAAAAAGCCCGCACAAAACATATAGTTTTATACGAGCTATTAAAGCTGTAAGATATTCAGTTTTTAATAAAATGCTATTAGGTAGTGTATGATTGTATAGAGTTTCGCTTAAAATGTTCCATAATACAATCCCCCTTACAGCATTTGTTTTGTATTACACTTTTGTCTTTTTGGTAATCTTATAAATATATTCTTCTGGTGTAGGGCGTTTATTCCCAAAATACTTTTTGAAATTTGCCTGCACCTCTGGGTCGGTGCTATTCATAGCTTCATCAATCGTAGCTTCAATATCCGCCCGAACATCAGCCAATGATACACCGCCAGCTTTTGCACCAGCTTTCAATGCCTTTTTTATATCTCTTTTGTTCAGTCCTATCATATTCATACCTCAATTCTACTTTTTAAAGCTAATAAGTTTTCCGTTGTATTTTACAATGATGAATATGATATAAAACACTCCTACAACAATCAAAATAAGACCTATGTAATAGCCTAATTCAGAATGAGAGATTAAATTGATAATCGGCATAACAAGAATACCAATACTAACCAGTAAAGTGCCTATTCCTATTTTTTTTGTAAACACCTTTTTATCTTTAGGGTCAAGTTGTGTATAATGATAACCATGTAATAAAGTAATATTCTCTTTTATTCCTATTTGATAAGATATAAAAAGTAAAAACAATCCTATAACTATTTCAACAATCAATTCCTCTAATTCCATAATCGTTCTCTCCTTTAATCAAAATAAAATAATTCTTCAAATTTTTTATCTAAAGCTATACAAAGCACTAATGCCAATTTTGCTGTTGGATTAAATTGTCCAGTTTCAATAGAACTAATTGTATTCCGAGAAACCCCGACTAGTTCAGCTAATTCTGTTTGTGATAATTTTTTTTCTTTTCGTACAGTTTTTAATCTGTTTCGCAAAATTAAATGTTCGTCCATTCTATAAACCTATCATTAAAAATTTATAAAAGTAATACCCCATAAATAGAAGAAAGAATAAAGCAATAACAAATTTGGATTTATTTTTTGAAATATGTGCTTCATAACCCATAGAGCCAAATGCCACAGACCCAATAATTGTCATTATATCATAGTAAGGTTCTTTACAAACTGCTTTAATGAAAAGAATTAAAATGCAGATAAATAAAACAAACATTAAGCCAAAAGATTTCCCTTGAAGTTTAATATGTTTTTCGTATTCATCAAGATATAGATTCTCTTTTTTGTTTTGTGATAGTATTTTTTCTTTATCCATTATATAACGCTCCTTTCAAATAATACCAAGTACACTTGTCATTTATATTATAGCATTCGGTCATTACAAGTCAATATTTTTGCACAGTTTTCTTGTCGTTTTGTAAAAGCGTGCAAATCTGATAGGAAATGCACGCTATATCATTTATCCTACAATCTTCCAGTTACTATCCTTATGTAGCACAAGCTCATACTGCGATACCTGCGTCGCTTTTGTCTGATTATCAATGAATTTTACCGCAACCTTGACTTTCACATTGTCGCCATCCTTTATAAAGATAGGGTTTACCAGTTCAGAATAAATGTAGTCCCTGCCGATAGGTTCAATCACATTTCCCAATACATAGTAAGCAAGCTCTTTTTCCGTCGCTGTTGGGTACAGCTTAAAGAATGTTTCCAGAAATGCGGTAGCGTCGTTTACAGTATCAGCGTCTACACTTGCGTCTGCTTCTGGTGTCTTAGGCTCATAGTCTGATTTTTCGATTGCTGGTGCAAGGGTAGGGTTCTGAACGATTACCATATCCCCGTCAGCGTCTATATGGACTTTTACGGTATAGGTTGCTTTCACATTGCTTGTCTTTTCTCCCTCTTTTATCTGCTGATCTACTTCGTAGGTAGCAGAAAAAGTGTCCGTTCCCGATTGTTCGATACTCCATACAATCACATCTGTAACTGTGGAGCTGGTCGGTATATCCGTTCTGATTGTATCAACATTCAAGTCCTGCAATTCCTTTGTCAGATAACCGTTTATTGCCTGCATCCTTGATTCAATCGCTTCTTTGCTGTTATTCCATGTGTAATAGGACTTCGCAAAATTCTTCACGAAATTTTCTATCCCGTTGGTGTCCTGCAAGCGAAGTTCAATGATTTCTTTTTCGTGGGTCGTGTGCTGGTCGATAGCAGTAAAATTCTTATACACCCCAAAACTCACGCTTGCAATAAGTACCACCCACAACGCAATCACGGCTTTCTTATGTGTGCCTACCTTAACAGTACGCACCTTTTTTTCTTTTGGTTCTTTGATAGTTTCTGTCTGTTTCTTATTCTTCTTAAACATATTTTCAAGTCCTTTCTATTGTTTTACTCGTCCTGCACCGATTAAGTGCTGTTGCCAGTAACTACTACTTAGGTCTGCATATCCTATCGGGTTGCCTGCATGGTACATCTGTGTCGGCGAAACGAGAATACCAACGTGTGTTACATAACTTCCAGCATTATAGGTAGAATGAAAAAACACCAAGTCCCCAGCCTTTGCCTGCGAAAGCGGAAGATGTTGAGTAGCGTCATACTGTGCTTGCGCGGTTCTCGGTAAGGAGATACCAGCTTTTCCATAGCACCATTGCGTCAATCCCGAGCAGTCAAAGGAAGTATTCGGGTTACTGCCACCATACACATACTTCCAGCCTTGATATTTCAACGCTTCATTCATTACCTTTTGTGCCAGTTCTCCCGATACCTGCGGTATAGCTAAATACTTATTGACTAATTCCACATAGAACATATTTCCATAGCCATACCGCCAGCCCCCGTTTTTCGCAACGGCTATCGGGTTGGTGTAGGTTACTTTCTTTCCACCCGATTTTTCACGGGCGAAGCTCTCTGCAAGGTTAAAAGTGTATTTCTTTCCTTTTCCTGCCACATATCCCACATAGCCACCGCCATAGTTATAGGACTGTATCGCTACACTCAAGTCGTCGATACCTTGATTTTGGCAGGAAGAAAGCAGGGACGCAAAATATTTACACCCCTGCTTGATTGAACTTTCCGTATCTAAAGAGTTGGGCGGTAAACCAAGACTTTCCGAACTCTGCATAACATCTTCTGCCGTACCGCCACTTTCTACTTGAATGATAGCCAACAGCACATTGACATACTCAGAAATACCGTTTTCTCTGGCGTATTTTTCTACCATAGGCTGATGTTTCAAGACTTCTGCGGATAAGTTCATACCCGTAATGCCAGAAGAAAAATTGCTGTTCTCGTCGTCGCTGTCCGCACTAATCAACACACCAAAGAAAAGCACCAGAGAAAAGAGGATAGGAAACAGACTGCCAATGAGAGCGATATGTTTCAGTTTCATTTTTTCTTCTGTCCTTTCTTCATCACAAGGTTAGGAGTTTTCTCTGTTGTCTGCTGGTTCTTTTGGACGGTTTGCGTCTGCTGAACCTTTGTCCTACGGTCTTTTGTGTAATTCTGGCGTGTTTCCTGCGATAACACTTTTCCTACATTCTGCCTATGTACTGGCTGTGCCGACTGGGTCGCTTTCTTATCAGAAGCACCAGAAAATAACGGACGCTCTTTGATAACATTTGTCTTGACTGGCTCACTTGCTTTTGAAGTGGTCGCTGTGGCAGGACGTTTGACTTCCTGCATTTTTTCCGCACTCGGCTTTGAAGCTGTGGCTGGTCGCTCATGGGGACGGGTAGCTCCCGTTGTCGCTGATCCGTCAGCCTTTCGCTGTGCCTGCCTTGCTTCTTGTGCCTTTTGAATCTCCATACGTTTATCAGCGATATTTTTCTTATGCTGTTCTTGCTTTTCCAAGCGTCCCGTTTGTCTGGACTGCTGTTCCTGCACCATGCCACGCTTGAAGTCGGACACGCTGGACTTTGCCTTTTCCTTTGCGGAATACACCGCATAAGCGGTCTGTGTCGGCATATCCTTGATGTTTTCTTTGACAGCATTTGCCTTGTCTTTCACTTTATTTTTCGTATCTAAGACAGCACCCACCTTTGAGCCTGCACGCTGTCCCATGCTGGAAGTGGTATTGCCCCGATTTTCTTTAGAAGCCGTATTTTTTCTTTCGGCTCTCTTGCCAGCAACGGCACTTCCAGCCACCGCACCAGCAACACCGCCAACAGTAACCGCACCAGCAAGCCGTCTTTCCATACGTCTAGCCCTATGTGCCAAGTATAGATATGGTCTGCGGAAAATTCTTCGCCCCATGCTTTGACTGTCGTTAGAGTTCAAAGAGAACATACTCATTAAATCGCCCAGCTTCATATAAATACCAGCAAAACATACTATCTGCAAGAACGCTACCATAAAGAACGGATAGTCCGTGGAGATGTTATAAAACATACTGGAAATGCTGAACGCCACCGTTACAATGAGCGTTATCCCTGCCCTTGTCATTATGGTATTAAACACCCTTACGATTGCCTGCTTTGCCATGCTTTCATAGCTCGGTATCATGGAAAGTAAAAAGCTGATAGGTAAAAACATTGCAAAGATAATAAAAAGTATCTGGCTAAACAACATCATGCCCGTGAGCAAGAATACAAATATCGTGATACCTAAGTTAAAGAACAAGAGGAAAAACACCATACCTAAACGGTTTACCACCTGCGGTATCGTCAGATTGTTGTTGTCGTTGTCCTCGATTTCTGTTTTCACGACTTCCTCTCTGGTTTTCCCATCCTCGTCCTCTGGACTTGCCGATACAAGAGCTTCGACACGGTCTGTCCCGATTTCCTCTGCGTTGCTGTTGCCAAATTGCAGAAGTAGCCACGGCTGTTCCACTTGAATAGAAAATAGGTTGTCCCGTATCAAGTCCACGCTGTCCTTGCCCTCGCTGTCAGAGTTGGGGAGCATGATTTTTGTTCCAAAGTCCAAAGAAGCGGTACTGATGTCTGATGAAAACTCATTTATCTTTTTGATGTAGTCGGGAGCATAAGCGATAAACGAAGCGGACAGCACGAACACCACCACAAAGTTGATAACAGCGTGAAGTGCCTTGCTGGTTTCCCGTTTTATCAGTCCCGTATAGGCAACATACATTCCCACCACTAAGATAATGAGAAGCAGGAAACCAACATAGAAGCCCGTAGAAGAAAAACCGTTCTGTGTTACGCCTGCAAGGGTCTGTATGCTCTTTCCGATACTGTCTGCCATATCGTTGATGAAGTCCAGCTTATAGGCTTCCTGCACCACATAACCCGTTGCATTGCTTAAATAAAGGCTTATCGTCCAGACAAAGTTGGTAATGCAGTAAAGCCCGTACTGTACCGATTTTCCAATACCGTCCAGCCAGTTCCACGGAAGCCACGACCAGCTATTATCGACGAAAAAATCAAGTTGGTAGTTGGAAAGCGGATATTTAGAATAAAGATTTTCTGCGTTTATGGTATCGTCCACAAGCCCCGTCGCATGAGCCACCGTCCCCAGAAGTGAAAGCAGGATAAGGGAAAGTGCCACGACAAACAGAGCCATTTTGAGAAAGTGGAAAATCTTCTTTTTTGTGAACGCACCTTTTATCCTTTCTTTCATCACTCCACCTCATTTCTCTGCACGGGCGGTCTGGTATCAAAAGCGTGTAGCAGTTCTTCAAAGACTGGGTGTATCTGCACCACGCCGACACGCCCGTATAAGTCCTGCAATAAACATTGTCCGTTTTCCAAATCACGAAGCCGTTTTTGGTTGTTCTCATCGTCCTTGTCAATACCGAAAAATTCTAGGGTCTGCTTTATCTCGTTGATGTCAGTAGAACGGAAAGCGAATTTCAAGCCGATATTATTTTTCAGACTTTCCTTCGATACGTCGCCAGAGGATTGTGTAACGAAATAAACGCCTGCCTGCATAGCTCGTCCAGCACGCACCAGCTTATTTGATAAAGTTTCGCCTTGTGCCACGTTTAAGAACGCCCACGCTTCGTCCAAATCTACAATCTTAAAAATACTTCTGTCGGAATGGATAAAATCAAGGGCAAAGGTACTAATCACAATGAGCATAGACACCGACAACAATTCAATGGTCGTGTATTCCTCAAAGGTCGTGTCCTTATCTGGCAGTACAAGGTCGGCTACTTGAATGATGTTAAGCTGGTTATCTAAACTGATAGCATTTTCTACCGTACCGTCTGAAAACAGCAGGTGTGCAAAGTCGTAGTCCGTGAAGCTGTCGATATGGTCTGCGATATTTCTTGATACTGGCGTATCTTCACGGCGTAGCTCGTCTATCACATGGAGCAAGCCCCGACTGTCGCTCTGGGTAACGGAACGCACCGCTTTACGAAGTACGGGGAATTTCTCGCCGTCCCTAGAGGAAATACCCGTAAGGAATGTTAAGATGTCGATTGCCAGACTTTCAGCGTCTTTTACATTCTTCATAATCACAAACGGGTCAAGAAGTCCTGCATTGCCTTTATCGCTTGTTAGGTTTACGATATTGATTTCATGGGCGATTTCTGGAAGTGTTTCTTTCCAGTTGCCACGCTCACTTTTAGGGTCTAACAGAAGTGCTTGACCGCCAAACAGCACCGCGTAATATACCAGAAGATTGTTACAGAACGATTTCCCACCGCCAAGCGAACCGACAAAAGCAGACGCTAAAGCGTTGGTAACTGTACCTTTTACACCTTGACTGGCAAGGGACGGTTGCAGGTACACATTTCTTCCCGTATCAACAGAATAGCCCATATAGATACCCGTAGTTTCTCCTAACTGCTGTGTCGCACCAAAACCAAGCCCTGCTAGAAAATCTGATTTTACATACTGCACATAATCATTGATATATCGCTTGCTGGCTGGTAAAAATTCAGAATGAAGCCCAAGCATATCCCCAGCAGGACGCACCAGCTTTACATTGAGGTCGTCGTAAAAGTCCTTGACTTCATCACAACGGCGTTTCAGCTCGTCAAGATCGGGTGCAGACACCCGTATGACGTAGCTTAACTTATACATACTTTCTTTGCTCTGGTCTAAGTCCGTTTCCAGCTCGTCCACGCTGTCTAAAGCGTCCACCACATTTGAGCTGGTTTCACTTCCAGCTTGATAGGCGTGATTATCCAAATCTTTCAATTCCTTTTTCTTGTTGCGGACTGTCGTTAATGCTTTCCGATTTTCCACGATTTCTACATTCATAGAAGTATCAACGGGGAATGTGAATTGCTGTTGCTGGAAATAGAAGATTTCACTGGACGGAAAATCCAGCTCGCCCACAATCGCATTGACGGTAAAGTAGGACACATAGCTTTCCTTGTCCTCATGTTCCAATCGTAAATACCTTTGGCTTTCCTCAATCACACATCTTGTCGGACGAATAAGGTCGTAGTATTTTATCTGCGTTTCTCTCCTCAATTTCTTCTTTGGTAACTGATACTCATAATCTTCATAAGCGATACCGTCCCTGCCGTAAAGATGTTCCATGAGATACCCAAAATCATGGATTTCCAAGCGACGCACCTTAAAGCGACGGGAGATTTTATTTTCCAGTAACTTTTCCATTTTCATGTAACGGTTGATTTCATCATTCGGCATGGAAACAAAGTCATTCATCAGCGTGTGGTTTACTTCATGGAGAAATTCCTTGAATGTCAGCCACGCCGATTTTTTGATGTTCTTCAGATTAAGCTGTTCTTCTGTAACCATGAGCTTAAAGCCAAGAAAAAAGCGGTAGTCCACTTGATTGTCCCCAATCATAGATACTAACGCTTCGGTCTGTTCGTCTATCTTCTGATAGGCAACTTCCTTTAATTTTCCAGTTACCAGCTTCTTTGACTGCTCCTGCATACTTCGGATTGAGCTTTCTGTGGCAATCTGCAACGCATGAATTTTACCCTCACGGGACTGTGCGATAAGCTGGCGAAAGCTGTCATGCACGATAAATTTCTGCTCTGCGGATAGAAAAGAATAGTTGTACGGTATCAGCTCATAATAGGCAAACACTTCATTGTCCTTGTTCCAGACAAGGTTGTTGTCAATATATTTTATCGGGAACATAGTTCACACTCCTTACTGCCGTGATTGTTTCATTCAATATCTGCTTATGCAGTTTTACGGCTTTTCCTGCATAAGTGATTTTAGGTCGCAACGCATAAGTTATCTGTGATTTCAAAAAGCTGTACGGCTTCTTTCCGTCAAAAGTTTTCTGCGACATAAACCAAGTGAGAGCAACGGGAATACCGAAATATTTGAGAAATGCTCCCTCAATCATGGAAAGAGGGGGAATATCCCCAAACAGAATGATGATAAATTCTGTAATCACAAACCATGTAATCTGTGTAAAGGTAACGGGAAAGGGTAAGTTAAAGTCATTGATTGCATACAAGACTTTTTCCACGTTCCAGATACCCGTGTAGCTTTTAATCTTTTTCAAGTTCTTTCAGCTCCTTTCAAAATAGAAAAGGACAGCCATTTTCAGACTGTCCCTTAAAAGAGAAATACGCTGTCAGTAGCAACAATGCTTGTCGCTGATCTTCCAGCGTTAGTATGGTATCTCGCACATACCCCGGCTTGTTTCAATAAAGCAACCGCCCATATCCAAATCTCGCCCGTAGGCTTCATAGTCAATATAGTTCTGTAAGCTGGGTGGAATATCTCCTAGTGCCTGCAATTCGTCTATGTAGTAGTAGGCAACGTCTGTCATGGTTTCACAGTCGGGATAATAATAAATATCGTCCTTATGTTCCACGACTTCTTCCAGCGTCCCGTAGTGGCTGATAAATTCGTCCAGACATTCTACGATATAGTCGGGAAGTTCCTCTATCATTTCATACATCTCATTGAGTTCTTCAATGGAAACATACTCGCCAATCGCAATCGGAAAGTTGTCGGTATCATGGATAGCGTATTCCTCATACTGCTCATTCAAGCCGATTTTTTCTTTTACATCTTCCTCGTCAATGGGAAATGTGAACCAAGCACCGACTAAATAGCCCTCATTGTATTTGCCAAGATTAGCAATGTAAACCGCCATATCATCAATCATAAGCACCACCTCTTTTCCTACTCTGGGAGTTCAAAGATACCGTGTTCCGTTACTAAGAATTTCCCGTGTTCCTGCAAGTGAGAAGCGTAGGCTTCAAAGTCAAAGTAATATTCTTGACAGTCCTCGGACAAATGTTTAAATGTCGGGTCGTTCATCAGCTTTTGCCTTGCAACATCTATCATGCTTTTGCAGTCTGGATAAACGGTAATCACGTTCCTGCAAATATAAACTGCTTCTAAATTCTCAAATACCGTAAGTAGTGATACATATTCTTCCTGCATATCACTTGAAAGCTGGCGGTACATAAAATCTAATTCGTTGAGCTGATACACGCTGGTATGTTCGTGAACTTCATCAGCATAAGGCAACACCTTTTCGATAATGCGGTACTCTTGACTTTCCGCACCGACACCTAACTTTTCTTCAAATTCTGAAACATCTATCGGCAGGTCGAACCAGTATGACGTTGTTTCTTCGCCAGTTGTTCCTCTCGTTTCCACCAGCACCCTTGTTTCCTGCATTGTTCCTCACGTCCTTTCTGTTGTTTCATCACATCTTTTAAGGTCTGGTACGACATACCAAACACATATTTAGAAAAATCTTCTAACTGTCTTTCTTCATAGTCGGCAGGGTTCAGTCGTTTCATTTCCTGCCACACCTTACGCTTGTAAGAGGGCAGGTCGGAAATGTATTCACAGCCAACTTTTGCCTGCATATCCTTAAAAATATCGTTCATTTCATCACTCCAATCTGAAATTTTGGCAAGAAAAAAGCAGTCAATCCTAAGACTAACTGCTTTGTGTATAGGTGTATAAAATTATCATATTTTCCTAATGATTTATAACTGTTTATCAAAATACATAATTGCAATCAGTTCAAGCAAATTACGCAAACCAATAAAAAGTTCTCCAAAAAGAATTACTCGGTCAAGTGTAAACATAATTTGAATATCTATAAATAATGGTACTGATGTTGCAATCGCTAATAATATAATCAATGTCCAATTTGCTATATTAGCAGACTGATTTGCTTTTAGCTGTATCGTCAACCAGCGTTCATCACCCTTATATTCAACTTGCTTTTTTGCTTTCAATATATAAAGCCACAACGTTGCTCCTAATGCTAAAACAAGAAAAATCAAGATAATAATTTGCTCATTCATACTATTTGTCCTCCCTATGCTCGAAAACTTCACCAATAGAAACACCAAATACTTCTGCAATTTTAAATGCCAATTCTAATGACGGAGTATATTTATATTTTTCTATTGATATAACTGCTTGTCGTGAAATTCCAACTTTTTCAGCTAAATCTGCTTGTGTCCAGTCCCTTTCAGCACGTAAAACTTTAATTCTGTTCCATATCAAAGTTATCGCTCCTCTCCAAAATATAATGTACTGATTACTTTTAATGTAATGTATTCATTACATTTTGTCAACACAAGAATACATATAGAATTATGATTTAAAGCAAATTTTCAATTTTTATTTTTTAAATTTCTGTTCTAACATTCATAATTGATAATACAATATAAATCCTATGCACCGATAATCTTATTGAATAGCTCTAACAGTACATCTTTCACACCGCCAGCGTTGAATACCAAGCCGACAGCAATCAAGGCAACTACCAAGAAGCCGATAAGTTTGGAAAACTCACGCTTGAAACCTAAGTAGATACCGATAACCACAATCGCCATAAGCACTAAGCTCTGTGCATTGCTTAAAAACCAAGTGTATAAATTTTGTCCGAAATTCATTTAATTGTCCTCACTTTCTTTTAATTGTTTCATTTCACAGTCAGCTTCTTTGCCGACATTCAAAATACACATCAAGACTACGCCGATACCCATTCCTATAGATACCAGCAGGAAGTCTTTTAATAATACCCACATTTTTTATCACTCCTAACTTTCTACTAAATCTTTTGCAGTGGTCGTCTGCTGTTTGATTATCATTTCATGCTTTTCTGTGAGCTTTGCCTGCTGTTCGATTGTTTCCATGTAGTCTGTACCGTTTCCTTTATCAATCTTTTTCAGCATTTTCAAGGTCGGTGCTACCTGCCGTTGTACCCAACGCAATGTGCGGTCTAAAGTATAAGGCTCTGGCTTTGTCGTCAGCTTCAAGCTCTGTCTGTTATCGCCAATAAACCAAGCCCAACGGTCATTGAGTTTCCAGTCATTTTTGCGTTTGTCTGGTTCTTCATCAACAAACCGAACATACTGGTTGATGATAGAAAAAGCGGTCTGTTCTGCGTCATAATAGGTCAGCAAATCTCGTACTGCATAATAGGCACGTTCATTTCTAAGCCGTATCTCAAAACGGTTGATAATATCGGCTTCTTCAAGCGGTGTCCCTAACTTGACGTACTGCTCATAGTCCTTTTCATAGATACAGAAATACACATCTGATTTCAGCGAACCAAGATAAAGGGTACGCCCCATATATTCTCTGTCGTCCTCTCTGTGCTTGATAAGCTCGCCCGACTGGTAAAACTTATAGCTTCTGGACTTTCCAATATATTCCCGTTTCCTGCATTTTTCCGCAAGCTCTGGAATATCCAAAATACCCGTATGGTCGTTGATAGCAAGGTCGATACGCTTCATCACGCCACCGTCTACGAGTGCGTCCATGAAGAAGTCATACCAGCTTCTTTGCTGTGCCAGCAGGTAACTTTCAAACTGCCTGCAACCACGCCCCTTTAACTCTAAAAGGACACCTTTTTCTTCGTCAGCCGACGTATAGATAAAGATGTCCCCTAAAGAATAATGTTCCGTATAACTGTAATGTCCGTAATCTTCATGGAGCATATAATTGATATTCAGTTTTAATATATCTTTGATGATGTGCTGTATATCCAGCGTAGGAAAACGAATTTTCACATAATCAAACAGCATGGTAAGCGGTGTTTCTGGATTGAACCTTGCCAATTCCTTATGCAAAGTTTCCAGAAGTTCCTTTGACGGCTTCATTTTTCCGCTTTCTATCTTGTTGAGATATTCCCTTGTGATACCAGAAGCCACCGCCAGCCTGCCTTGTGAGATACCGTAAGCAATCCGTTTCTCCCGTAATTCTTTTATCCATTGTTCTTCATTCAGAACCATACCCCCAATCTGTAAAGTGTGAAGTTTTTTAAGGCGACTTCACAACTGAATTTTGCAAGGAAATCATGCCAGAAGCCTTATGTTTCCTATGTTTTTTGTCTATTGTCTATTTGCAAACGTACCCCTCTGTTAGATACCGAGGGGTTTTACCTGCTGGCGTGGCTTACGCCACACCAGCAACGGCTAGTCCGTGCCGTCGCCTTTCGCTTCGCACGTCGCCGTCCCGTCCTGCCTTGCTTGTGCAAGAGAACCTATGGTCTGCAAAAAATCATGTCCTTTCGGGACTAAGGGCGTGTAAAATTCACTGATAACGCTTGTTCCCACATCACAATAGCCACGCCCCTTGATACGCTTCTGGAAAAATTGCTTTTTTACATCAGAACCAAACAACATACCGTAACCAAGCTCGCTGATACGCCCCAATCCCACACGGAAGTTGAAGTTATCTCTGATACCGTCCGAGAAATACTTTGCGTCTGGACGCTGGCAGGCGACGATAAGGAAATATCCTGCTTGCCGTCCTAACATAACGATTTTTTTTAGCTGGCTAAGTAGGCTTACGCTTTCTTTCGTCCCCAGCATTTCAAAAAATGCCACATATTCATCAAAGATAAGAAAGCAGGGTGGCAGTCCCAAATAGGCGTAGTTTTCGCCCGTCTTATAGTTCGGGTGTCGCTTCATTTCCTCACTTCGCTGTACCATGCCCTCATAAAAGGCATTGACGCAATCTATCATTTCTTCTTTGGTGTGATACACATTTCCCATAACTGTCCCTAAGTCTGCAAGGTCAGCGTTCTTCGGGTCTAAGATATAAAGGACAGCGTTGGTATGCAGTAAGGCTTCAATGAGCGTCAGCAGAAAATAGGTTTTACCGCCGCCAGTCCCACCAGCAATCAGAGCATGAGGGAGTGCGTCATATTCCCAGACAAGATTTTTCATCAGTCTAAGACAGCCGTTTTCTGCCCGTACTTCATCAATGGTAATGCGGTTCGCTATCATATCATAAAGCAGGGTATATTCGATATAGCCGTCATGCAGGGTCTTGTCGGTCAGTTCACAATACAAGCCACTTTCCAATTTATCCTCTAACCGTAAAAGCTGGTCTTGATATTTTCCTAATGTGATTTCACATCGGATATGAAGCAGTCCCTTTTCCATTTGATAATAAATCTTTGGAAACCAGACGATTTTTTCCCTTGATCTGCTTTGCAGGTCAGTAAAAAAAACGCTGTCTTGTATGGTATCGGCTTCATACCACTTATTTTCCAGTATCATTCTTGCCAGCTTTTGACGGTGCAGGAGCTTCTTGAAACTGTCGTAACAGAAGCGGTAATACAAAAAAGTGACCAATGCACAAACACCAGTCGCTATCAGTATGGTTATGAAGTTGTAAGGGGAGAGCGTCAAGCCGTTTTCTAACAAGCTGAAATGCTCCCAATCGGTACGCATGATCTGTTTTATATTCAGTAGCAGAAGAACCGCCGCGAATATAAACAGAAGCGTTCCTATGGAAAAATGGTAGACAAGGTGCTTGTCGCTGGCTCTGATACGGTGTCCTTTGTTCCAAATCTTACGCATAAATCAATCACTCCTTTCTGGGTAAGAAAAAAGCAGTCAATCCTAAGACTAACTGCTTTAAACTGTCTTTATTCAAAAATAAATATATCTTCTATCGGAGCTTTTACAGCTCTTGAAATATCTATTGCCAATTTAAGTGACGGATTATATTGTGCTTTTTCTAATCTCATAATAGTTTCACGACGAACACCTACAATGTCAGCGAGTTGTTCTTGTGTTAATTCTTGTGCTACACGATATTTTTTTAAATTACATACAAACTTTGCTTCCATAATTTATTCCCTTTTTTCATAACGATATAATAAATAGTTGCTAAGAAAAAGAACAAGAGCATAGATAAGTGAAACAGAAATCAGCATAAATATTGCACACCACTCAACATTACGGGAAAACATACCTATTGCCATAAGCCAGATAACTACAAATAATAGTTTAAAACCTATCTTGTAGGCTTCTAATTGTGCCTTACGTTTATTTTCTTGAAAAAGCTCATCTTCTAAGATATGGGAAAGTTTACCTTCAAAGAAAAAACTGAAAAAACCAAAAAATATGAAAAAAGCAAAAGGAAATATTTCTCCAAATTTATAGTATGTCCAAAATCCGCCAAACCCCAGAAAACCAAACATTCCACAAAATCCCCAGTAAGGAGAAATTGTTCTTGAATATCGTTTTCCCCTGCTGTTTTTTGAAAAGACATTTTTAAAGCAGATAATTACTATATAGATAGCATATAGTGCTATTAAAGCTCCAATTACTAACATAGGAATATCCTTGTAAGAAAATACATATTCCGACATATCCATATTTTTGACCCAGCGTCCATCATTGTATAATAGGGAGTAGATTGTACCAACAATAAGCAATAAAGCACACCCTACCCCCATAAAAATAATTTTTTTAATTTGTTTCTTTGACATATTTATCTCTCCTTTCAAATGAGATGTTTTTGTATCTTTATGAGATAAATATATCACTCTGCATTGTTCGTGTCAATCAAAATTAAGACAAATACATCACTTTTATTTCTTCGGCTGTCCCTGCGGTGTAGGGTTCTGTGGGCTACCTGCGTTCTGGTTGCCTTTATTCTTCAACACAATATCCTCTGCCTTTACATACCAGTCCACATCTGCACCCGTATAGGTTTTTCTTGATACCGTATCGGCTACTGGATTGACAAGCTCCACAACTGCATTGTAAGGAAATTCCCTTAACGGTACTTCTGGCGGTACGGACACGGGGATAATTCCACCATGCAGACTGCACTTCAAATCATAGATACGCTTTTTAAGCTGGGTACTCGGTGTCCCGTCCTCATTTTGCAAGAACACATCACGCACCGCTGTAAATTTTAATTTTCCAAATGTTTTCTCTTTGTCAATGACAAATCCATTTGATAATCTCATAAATTCTTCACTCCTTTACTTTTCTTCAACTGCTACAATATCATCAGCTACTAATACATAATCGGTATGTCCCACATCCCCGATTGCGTACCCTCTGCCGTATAACTTCGGATTGACAAGTTTTACTTTCTGTTCATACTTGAAATGCTTTTCGCCAGCCTGCACGGGAATTTCTACCACAACATTTTCCCCTCTCTGCACATCTGAATAAAGGTTGTAGCTTCTTCTTGCGAAAAATCTGCGGTTATCTTTATCTCTGTCAAAAACATGGTCGCTTTCGCCTGCAAATTCAAGAGTTCCAAAAGACTGTGCCATATCTGGCACGACATATTTCATTTCCATATTGTTTTACCTCGTTTCTTTCTATATTTGATAAGTTTTTTGATTGTGATTTCTTATTCTGGCGGTTGGGGAAGTACCAGCAATCCCCCAGATAGTAAAGGGTAAAGTCAATGCTTACGCACCCTTGACTATCCGTGTTCTTGCAGGTTGTAGGCAGACAAGCCAGAATAAGCAGAAGTCTGCCGTTTGACAGCTTCGGCGGAGAGCGTGATTTTTCTTTCATCATACCGTTACCGCCTTATGATTTCTTCATTTTACGGCGTTTGTAAAGATATGTTCCAGCTAATCCACCAGCAGACACAAGCAACATCACGACAAATGCCATTACATTTGTACTGTCGCCCGTTTTGGGACTGTCGCTAGGTCTGTTAGGCTTTTCTGGTGTCGGTGGTGTTTCGGGTTTTTCTGGCTTTTCCTTAAAGGTAATCGTCTGTCCCTTATCCTCAATATCCTTATGCTCGGTAACTTTCTTTGGTTCGTCTGGATTGCTAAAATCGTACAATTCTTCAAAAGTTACAAGCTGTTTGCCGTCAAGAGAAGTAGCGTCAAACGTAAAAGCAACTTCCACTTTCATAGTTTCGCTGTCAGCAGTAAAGGTGTAATCACTTTCCACACGCTTTCCATTGATAAGAAGTTCTGCATTTTCTTCTTTCAACATCTGCCAGCCCACAAGTTTGTACTGTGTACCGACTTCTAAGCTCTCTAAGGTTACGGTATCAATGATTGTTACCTTTTTTCCTGCTTCAATCTCTTTGTTGCCGTCCTTATCGGTAGCGGTAGTATGTATCTTGATGATACGCTCTGTGATAAGTACCGTCTGCCCGTCGTCCTCAATGTCTTTGTGTTCTGCAACTTTTACGGGTTCGTCTGGATTGCTGAAGTCATACAATTCTTCAAAGGTAACAAGGTTCTTGCCACCTAAAGCAGACGCATTTAATGTATAGGAAATTTCCACTTTCATTTCTTCATCATCAGCGACAAAGGTATAATCGTTTTCTACACGTTTCCCGTCAATGATAAGCTCGGCGTTTTCTTCCTTTAACATCTGCCAGCCTTTTAACTGATACTTTGTGCCTTTTGTAAGTCCGTCTAATTTGACAGTATCAACGATTGTTACCTCTTTTCCTGCAAGGATAGTCTTTTCGCCGTCCTTGCTGGTCGCTGTGGTATGGATAGAGATTTCTTTTTCGTATTCATCAGTCAAAGTCCCTAAATCAACCACAAGGTTATTTCTTGATACCACGATTTCAAAAGGTGGGATAAGCTCAAAACCCTTGTTGCTTTCAGAGCGTAATTCTTCAATGATGTAAGTATCATAAGGTAACGCCCCCTTGCTGTCGTCTGGTTCAGAAGTTCCAAACCACACACCGTCCTCACTGGTCTTTCCTGCGTTTGTATTGTGCTTATGAGAAGCCCATTCAGCAGAAGTGGAGAATTGCCCGTTATCATCAGTTACCACTACATGATTTTCACCCGTCGTCTTGCTTGTGATCCTAAAGGGAACATTAGCAAGACGCTTGTGTGTACCTGCACCGATTTTTACACCCTCAATATCTCCACGCTTAATCTGATTATAGATAGAATGAGCTTCGTCGGTTAAGTCCACGATTTTTCCATGTTCTGTGATTGTAAAATCAATCGGCTTTGCACCGTCAGTTAAGTAACCGTCGGGAGCTTCACTTTCAACGATACGAAATTTTCCATAAGGTAAAAGGTCAGAAGAAGTAGAAGCGACACCCTCAATATCTGTACGAATTGTCTTTACCACTTCATTTTTCTTGTATAGCTTGCCCTCAACCAAAACAGAATTATCATTTAAGGAAATGATGTCAAAGGCAGTATCTTTCAAAGTGGCACTTCCTTGTGGCTTTGTATCGCCCGTTTCTAAATCTCGTTTCTGAATTTTGATACCGCCACGGATAACCTTGTCTGATACGAAAAACTGGTTACTTCCAGATAATACGGCAAGGTCGCCGTCCTCGGTAATCTGTGTTACATATAAGCCCTTAATCTGTTCGGACTTATCACCAGCCTGCATATATGCACCCTCTAACAAGTAGCCGTTTGGAGCTTTCGTTTCCTCAACGGTTAGCGTTCCAAGTGGAAGAACCGCCTTGCCGTCCTGCATATAGAAGCTATCGCCAGATACCTTGTATGCGTCCGCTAATTTTGTGATGTAGTGAGTTGTCCCGTCGCTGTCTGTTTCAGCGATTGTCTTTGTAACCCATGTACGAGTAGCTTCGGCAGGGAGATTGTCTTTATTATAGAAGCCTGCATAATACTTCCATGTAAATTCCGCACCTGCTAAAGAAGCGCTCCCTTGCGGATTGTCTTTCTGTGTTTCCATATCAATCTTGAAAAGCTCAATCAAAGTGTCCGTTACTTTTGGCGTATCAGATACTTTCAATGTTGCTGTCTTTCCAGCTTCAACCTTTAAGGAATATACAGTTTTATCCACTTTATATCCTGCTGGTGCGGATAATTCCTTGATATAGACTGTGCCTGCTTTTACCTCTACAATATCTGTATTTCCGTTTTCATCAGTCGTAAGGGGAGCAAGCTGTTTCGTGCAGTCCTTATCAGAAAAGACACCATAGGTTGCACCTGCAATAGAGTAATTCCCGTTACCGTCTGTAATGCTAGTATTACTGGAAGTCTTTTGTAATTTCGCATTTCCGACATTCAGCTTCGCCCAGAATTGTCCCAATTCCTGCCCCTCGCCAGAGTAGATATAACCGCCACATTCATAGCGTCCTTTATTTTCTTTGACAAAGGCTTTCGCACCAGCGAAAACTTCGTCCTGCGTTGCCTTTGGAATTTCATCATAAGAAGCTCGCACGTTATCACATTGCCAGCCAAGATGTACGCTCAATCTCTGCCAGACGACACATTGTTCCAACAGATAGACTTGCTTGTAGTTCAGTTCCTTGTGAGCTTCGCCATACTGTTTGACATACTCTAAGGATAACGCCACATCTGAAATCTGGTCGGCACTCATGCGTGAGCTTGCGTCAGCTCTGGTCTTGTAGCCGTTCTTAAAATCTGTATTGATGTCAATACAATAAGCAGTTTCGCCCTCGACTTTCATATAGCCCTCATTGAATGTCGAACCGATAGAACTGTCATTCATTACTTTTTCAATGATACCGACACGCTCTGCACTTTCCGTCCAGTATTGCTTGCTTTCTGCATGAACGGGTGTAGTCGGTAAAGCAGTAACGACAGTTGCAAGAGCTAAGAAGCCCGTACACAATCGTTTTAACATCTTTTTCATAAATCTAATGCTCCTTTCATTTTGGGTATAAAAATAGACGCTCATTTCTGAACGTCTACATTATTAAAAGGCTTGTCCTCTCACACATATTCTATTTTAATAGGTACAACAGTTGCCTTTCTCCTTGTATTTTCGTTGTTTTCATCACTTGCGTTATCTACAACCCCCATATGCTGGTGCAGATTCTGTTCAATCTGGAGGGCAAGCCGCAGAGCGCTTCGGCAAGCTTCTCCGACGTTAAGGCGGACGCATGGTACGCCAAGGCGGTCGGCTGGGCAGCGGCAAACAAGGTCGTAACCGGCTACGCAGACGGCACGTTCCGACCGAATGCAGCCGTCACCCGTGAACAAGCGGCAGCAATCCTGTACCGCTACGCACAGAGCAAGGGCATTGACGTAAGCGTAGGCGAGGACACCAACATTCTCAGCTACGCGGATGCCCTGCAGGCAAGCGAGTACGCAATTCCCGCATTGCAGTGGGCTGTCGGCGCAGGCGTGCTGAATGGCAAGAGCGGCAACCTTCTTGCCCCGACCGGCACCGCAACTCGTGCCGAGATCGCCGCAATCATGCAGCGCTGGTGCGAGAAAATCGTTCAAAAGTAAAACCCAATACGCCGGATGGCATGAAAAAGGAGCAGTTATATACTGCTCCTTTCAGCTTGTCGAAAAAGTCAGATTTCTATTTTGTGCTTCGTGCGACAGCACGCATAAAATAGAATTTGCGCAGCAAATTCATAAAAACCGGAGGCGTGGCCCAGACCACCCTCTCTTGCCGCTATGCGGCAATTCACCTTGTGTACCTCGGTTTTTATACAAGGGCAGAAAAAATGTGTCCGGAGGACGCGGTTTTTCTTCAGCATTCGATCGAAAGCGTGGTTTCGATCGAGAGGCTACTCGAAAAACGATAGTTTTTCGACAGCCTCAAAGGAGCAGTTATATACTGCTCCTTTTCGCATATAAAATCACCCCATCTGTTAGATAGTATATCATACGGTACATATCCCTTTTGTCAGCAACCCTTGTCCGGTAATTGCCATAGTATTTGTTTCTCAAAACCTGCTTTATAGACAGCTACCTCATGGGCAGCTTTTTTATAATAGACTTGTGCCGTCTCTATGCTCCGCGCGAGGCCGCACTTGTACTTTTCCGAAGCCGTATGCTACAATAAAACCACTACATTCGACAGAAAGCAGGAACAGCCATGCGCACCAAACGGGAACAGATTATCTTTCAGGCATTTCATGACCAGATCTGCCGATCAGAGTTCAGCAGCGGTTTGACGCTGTTTTTTGGGCTGCACGGAAACAGCTCAATCCGATACCAGTCCGCCGAGTACTCCATGCCCGCAGGCGCGCTGCTGGTTGTCAACCCGTTTGAATTATATCAGGTGAACTGCTCGGAAAATGCCGAGATGACCGCCATGCAGATCCCCGAAAATCTGCTGCAGCTTGCCAGCTGGAGCAGACAGAATGTCTGCTTCTGCTACGCCTCCAGCCAGAATGAAAAGCAGGAGTACCAGACCATCCGCGTATTATTTGCAACGATTTTTCAGGATTTCTTTCAGAACCCGGAGCAGAACGCCTCCGGTATTGTCCCCAATGTACTCAAGCTCGTTGATCTGCTGACAGCGCATTTTCTCATTTCCGATGTGCCAAAAAGCAATACCAAGCGAGAGGAAACCATGCGCCGCATGAAGCGCATCATGGATCATATTCATTCCAACTGGAATGAGGATATTTCCCTGCGCGAGCTTGCTGCACGCGAGTTTCTGTCCGAAGGCTATCTGTCCCGATTCCTCAAGCAGAATCTGGATATGACCTACTCCCAGTATGTCATGGGGCTGCGTCTGGAACACGCCGAAAAGCAACTGCGCAGCACGGATCACTCCATTACTCAGATCGCCTACGACTGCGGATTTCACAACGCCAGTGCTTTCATCGAACATTTTCGTCAGAAACACGGCCAGACACCGCGGCAATACCGCCAGCATGCCACCCATAAAGCCGCCGCTGACCCATCCGGCGAGGAAACTTTACTGCAGGACGGCGTTGCCTATCTGCTGCAGTTTGCCGTTCCGCCCGATCCGCAGCGCGAGCTGCCGCACGAAACGCGGTACATCACGGTTGATGAGAATGTACAGCCGCGCAGGCTTCGTCATACGTGGAAAACCCTGCTCAACGCCGGATACGCCAAGCATCTGCTGACCGCCGCTGTTCAACAGCAGATTATCAAAATCCAGCAGGAGATCGGCTTCCGCTATCTGCGGTTCCACGGCATGCTCGATCAGGAGCTTCACATCTATCAGGGTATGGAAAACGGCCAAGTGAAGTGCTGCTTCACCTACTTCGATATGGTCATCGACTTCCTGCTCGAGCAGGGGCTGCGCCCGTTCCTGGAATTCAGCTTTATTCCCCGGGAACTGGCGAAAGCACCGACCAGCATCTTCGAGACCGGCTCGATCACCGCTGCATGTGCGGACTGCACAGCATTCGGCGCACTGGTTGAAGCTATTCTGCGGCATGCAATCTGCCGATACGGCTGGGACGAGGTATCCCAGTGGAAGTTCTCTACCTTTCAGATTAACTATGTGTTCTTCGACTGCATGACCATGGATGAATATCTCGAACTGTATGACTGCGTGTACCATGCGGTCAAAGCTGTCGATACACGGCTGCAATTCGGCGGCCCGGGCGCCATGTCCAGTGTGGTATGGGACCCGCGCGGTATGCGTGTCTTTCTGCAGTATGCCACAGCCCACGACTGTCTGCCGGATTTCCTGACCGTGCAAAGCTATCCGCATGAATCTTCGTCCGCCGATGCAAATTTTATGAGCTATACGCTCAGTCAGCAGTCTATCCCATCCGTATTATCCAAGGATACAAATTTCGTTAAAACCTTCCTCTATGACCTTAACGGTATATGCCGCGAATTTGAATTGCCCGACATGGACATTTTCATCGAGGAATGGAACTCCACTCTATGGCAGCGCGATCTTTCGAGCGACACCTGCTACAAATCCGTCTGGCTGACCAAAAACATCTGCGAAAATATGGATGCCGTATCCGCCTTCGGCTACTGGACAATCTCCGATCTGATGGACGAGCGTGCGAACTTCGATTCCATGTACCACGGCGGCTACGGTCTGTTCACCTATAGCGGCGTGCCGAAGAGTGGCTATGAGGCACTGCGCCTGCTCGGACAGCTCGGCAACTGCTGCATTGCCTCCGGTGACGGCTGGTATTTCACCCAAAGCGAACGGGAATGGCAGCTGATTCTATATAATTACACCCATTACGACAACATTTACCGCTATCGCTACCGCCGTCTGGAGCATCCGGAAGACGCCTATTCGGTATTCGAGAGCGGCAAGGTCGTGCGGTTTCAGGTCACATTTCCCGCTCTCAGACGCGGTCTGTACCAGATTGAGCAGCAGGAAATCACCCGCACCTCGGGTTCCTCGTTCGACCTGTGGCTTGCCGCCGGCGCACCGCCGTCCCCTGACCGAGCCTTCCTGCAATATCTGGCCGAGCACGCTTCCGCACACCGCACACTGACCACTGAACAGGTGGATACCGCTCTGCGGCTCGAGACAACACTGCAGCCGCTTGAGGTACGGCTCTTCCGCATCAGAAAGATGAATTTTACATAAACCTTTTCTAAAATATCTGTTTTTTGACCTTTTTCTATCTGTCATTTCATATTATGCGACAAAAGCACGGTTTCTCCTCCGAGTGAATACAAAATATATTGCTATGTCTAAAATGAATATCCCGTATTTTCTTCGTTCTTTTCGTACTATACTATAGTCAAATCCCAAACAGAAACGCTGCGCAGCCGATTCTGAACGAAAAGGTGGTAAGGAAAATGACGAAAAAACAGCTTTCAATGAATGACACCTCATTCAAAACCAGTCTGATGGAAAAAATCGCATACGGCATGGGCGACACCGCCTGCAACGTCGTATTTGCAATCACCTCCAGTCTGATCGTATACTTCTACACGAACGTAATCGGCATGTCTGCGGCACTTGTCGGAACGATTCTGTTAGTATCTCGTGTATTTGACGGCATCAGCGACCTGCTGATCGCCCAGATTGTAGACAAGGTAAACTCCCCGAAGGGCAAGGCTCGTGCGTGGATACTCTGGATGGCCGCACCTTACGGTATTGCCTCCGTGCTGATGTTCTGCGTGCCGCCACATTCAAGCACGATGGTGCAGGCGATCTATGTATTCATCACCTATAACCTGTGCACCACCGGCGTATATACCGCACTCAACCTGCCGTATTCCAATCTGGCACCGATGATGACTCGCAATGACGATGACCTTGCTAAACTCAATCTGTTCCGCATGGCCATGTCCCCGATCGGTAACCTGATCGTTACCGCACTCACCCTGCCGTTCATCAACATGCTCGGCGGCGGTCAGCAGGCATGGATCACGGTCTGCGCGATTTACTCCATCGTTGCTTTCTTCATGCTGCTGTTCTGCTACAAGGGCTGTCAGGAGCGTTTCCACACTGATGCAGCCAAGGAAGCCGAGGCTATGCCGTTCGCACAGCGCCTGAAGGCTACCCTGAAGAACAAGTATTTCATCGTACTTACACTCACGATGATAGCCGTTGCTCTGTACCAGAACGTAAACGGCACCGTTGCTACTTACTACGCACAGTATATGCTGGGTAACGTCGAAGTCATGGGCGTTATGCAGAGTTTCGAGAACATTCCGAAGATTATTGCTATCATCTGTCTTGCCCCATTCATCAAGAAGTTCGGCAAGCGCAATCTGGTTCTGTTCGGCGCAGTGCTCTGCGTGCTCGGTCAGGTCGTTGTCCTGTTTGCACCGCAGAATATGACCATGGTTATGGCCGCTGCTGTTATGCGCGGTATCGGCGAAGCCCCGTTCTACGGCTGCATCTTCACCATGCTGGCTGATGTTATCGAGTACGGTCACTGGAAGACCGGTATCCGTGTACAAGCCCTCATCTTCTCCGCATTCACTGTCGGCCAGAAGTTCGGCGGCGGCGTTGCAGGCTGGCTTGTTGGTCAGCTGATGGAGATTTCCGGCTTTACCGGTCTGGAAGTGGAGATTCCCTCCGCAATAAGCATGGTCAAGAACCTTTACATTTACGGCAACATGATCGCATGGGCCTTGGTTATCATCCTTATGCTGGTTTACCATCTGGATAAGGAATACGACGGCATTATGAAGGATCTCACCGGCCGTACGGCGTAACAGAAAGCGTGAACAACATGTATACCCATAAAATTTTAGACATATGCGACCCGAAAAATCCCTACGCCCCCAAGTTCTCCGGCACGTTTGAGCTGCCGGTGGAATACGCGGGCAAAAAGCGCCGCATGCTGGCCTATGTACCGCATGATATCCGCGAATCCACCGCCGGTATTCTTGTGCTGGGAGAAAACGGCCAGACCGCCGATAATCTGCTCGAGCACAGCGGCTGGTGTGAGATCGCGGACACCGAGGAGTGCAAGGAACGTCTGATCGTGTTCTTCCTTGAGCCGGAAAACGGCGCATGGAACACGAACGAAGCCTACGGCACACCGGATGGCGATGTTGCGTATATCAACGCAGCAGCCCTTGCCGCCGCAGACCGCAAGCTGTTCTGTGTCCACGAATCCAAGTTCTATCTGGTTGGCTGTAAGGAAGGCGGCGTGCTCGCCAATATGGCGGCGGCTTACGATCCGGCGTTCTTCGCAGGTGTGGCTTCGGTCGGCGGCTCGGCAGTTTCCGAGCAGTATCTGACCGACTGCGGACAGGCGTATGCCCTCAATCTGGACGGCTTTGAGGATCTGGAACATCGCAAGGACATTCACAAGCAGGATATCCCGATGCCCGCGTGGATTATCGACGATCCGACCGTATCTACCGGTACTGGCGACACTATCCTCACCTACTGGCGCAATGCATGTGAAGCCGAAGAAGGCCGTCAGCTGTCTCCCGATCAGTACGAGTATTACCGCGTGAAGGAAACACCTTACGCGCCTAATCAGGAGAAGGAAGCGTACCGTGTCTGCCACAGCAGTATTCCCAGTGCATCCGAGCAGTATGCCAAACGCCTGCAGCGCCGTATCTGGAAGGACTTTCTCTATCGTCAGCGCCGCTGGATGAGCAGTCCCGGCGGTGAACTGCGCGTGACAAAGGATCCGGTCCGCGACCTCGGCATGGAGTACCGCTACGAGGAATTTGACGGCTGGATGCGCGAATGGTATGTTTACATTCCGCAGTCGGTACGGCAAAATCCCGAAAAGAAGGTGCCGCTCGTGCTCGCGATGCATGGCTACACCTGTACCGGTGAGATCTACGCCGGCAACAGCGGTTGGTACGATGTCGCAGAAAAATACGGATTCATTGTTGTGTTTCCGTCCGCACTGCATGCCAAGGTTGACATGCCTGAGCAGGGGCTTATGCCCGACTGGGCGCCGCTCAACGCATGGAACGTGTTTCTTGAGGACGACCGCCCGGATGAACTGAAATTCTTCTCGTTCCTGCTGGACAAGATGATTGCCGAGTATCCGGTGGACGAGCACCGCGTGTTCGCAACCGGTCACTCGTGGGGCTCGCTGATGACCGAAATGCTGGCGTTGGGACTGACCGAGCGCTTTGCCGCTGTCGCCCCCTGCTCGGGTGCATTCTTCGGCGGTGCGTATGAGAAAATGACTTCCCTGCCGTATGCCGCCGAAAACGGTGTACAGCTTCCGATCTGGATGTTCTGGGGCATGAATGAGGAATGGCTCATTCCGTGTGAACCCACCCACGAGAACGAAACCGGTCTGACCGTCGAGCTGTGGCTGAAACGCAATGGTAAGGCAGATATGATTCCCGCCGATTGGGCACAGTGCGCTAACACGGTCAATGGTCGCTTCAAAGATCATTACTTCGACCGTGAGAGCACGGCTCCCGTGCAGTTCACGCAGGTGGACTACATGCCGCATGCTACTATGCCGGAAATGTCGTTCCGCATTTGGGAAGAATTCTTCAGTAAGTTCTCCCGCAGCTGATAGCTAATCTACTACTTCCTTTACATATGATTGGATAATCCATAGCGAGGGCCTCTGTGTTGAATTTGATTCTAACACAGAGGCCCTCGCTGTGGACCTTTTATTTGACTAAATGCGCAACTTCATTTTACAACGCGCGCTTATTTATATCTTCTTTCCGCAATTCTCTAACCATAACGGTGACACTCCCGCAAATCCCGATTTACGCATCCCTCGTCAAATCCACATCCGGACGAGCATTTGTGCCATACACGATGCGCGGGACACCGCTGTAATCCTCGGTGATAGTGACATCCTTGTAGCCGTGCCGCTGCATGATGCCTGCCACGTCGTCGGCCTGATGCCAGCCGCACTCGAACAGCAGCCTGCCGTTCGGCACCAGCAGCTCCCCCCAGCTGTCGCAGATGGCATGATAGAAATCCAGACCGTCCTCGCCGCCGTAAAGCGCCTCATGCGGCTCAAAATCGGCTACACTGCGGTCGAGCATCTGCATTTCGTCCTCGGTAACGTACGGCGGATTGGAAACGATGATATCAAACTGCCCAAGTCCGCGCGGAGGCGCGTGCATGACATCGGCCTTCATGGTCAGCAAACGGCTGCTCACGCCCAGATCACGGGCGTTCTCGCGGGTAATGTGCAGCGCACCGTCCGACAGGTCGATCGCGGTCACGCGGGCATCCTCGACCGTGTGCGCCGCCGCAATGCCGATGCAGCCCGAGCCGCAGCACAAATCGAGAATACGAGGTGAAACCCGCTCTTTGGCCTGCTCAATGACCAGCTCGCACAGGCGCTCGGTATCCGAGCGCGGAATGAGCACCGAACGGTCCACCTTGAAGGTCAGGCCATAAAAATCCCATTCGCCGATAATGTACGCCAGCGGCTCGCCGTCCAGACAGCGGTCGCACAGCAGACCGGCGTAATCCACGGTCGCATCCTCAACGTAGAAATGGGACCAGCCGGCTGTCTGCTTTTTGTCTGCTTTGCAGGCGTAGGCGGTAATCTCCCGCGCGGTCAGCTGCGGCATCGGGTCGCCGCCCTCTTTCAAACGGCGGAAAAGCTGCATGTAAACATCGTTGATAGTCTTGGTCACACAGGGTCAACTCCTAAAATTTACGCGGGTTTGAACCACAGCGGCACGGCGTTCGCCCGCACCCTGCAATTACGGAACACGGCTGCGGCCGCCGACTGAAATTCTGCGGCATTTTTGGCTTTTTTAATCGCTTTGCCCGGTTTTTCGCTGTTTTCAAACAGATTCAGATGGTAAAACCAGATTTCCTTCATGCGGAGCATGGCAATCCGGCTGTCGCCAAAGGCTTCGCAGTAGCGCATGAACAATGTATCGTGGAAGGTCTCGATCGTTTTTGCGTCCGCGGCCTTGCCGCCGGTCAGGCGCGCCACGAGAGACGGATCGGCGATCAGCGCACGGCCGATCATCACCGCCGGTAAATCGGGATAGCGTTCGCTGACGGTGCTCACGTCCCGCTCGGTGATGAGATCGCCGTTGTAGCATACGAGCATGCTGCAGCGCGGCAGCGCCGCCGCGAAATCTGTCTCCCGGACCCTGCCCTTGTAGAAATCCTGCCGCACGCGCGGATGGATGGTCAGCTCGGTGATGGGATAGCGGTTGTAAATCTCGAGCAGCTTGTCAAACTCGCTTGCCTCATGCACGCCGAGACGGGTTTTTACCGAAATCCCCTCGCATTTTGCGAAAACTTCGTCAAAAAACCGGTCCAGCTCGTCCGGATGTGCGAGAAATCCGGCTCCCTTTCCCTTGGCCGTCACCGTGCCGGACGGACAGCCAAGGTTGAGATTGACCTCGGGATACCCGAGGTCATGCAGTGCATTAACCGCCCAGATGCAGTCCGCGGCAGACTTGGTGAGCAGCTGCGGAACCGCAGGCACGCCCTCGTTGTACTCCGGCAGGACATCGCGCTTTTGCCGCGGCGTCAGCTTTTCATTCGTGGTCGGTGTGATAAACGGCATGAAATACTTGTCCACACCTGAGAAAAATTCGTGGTGCGTCCGGCGATAGACCGCACCGGTCACGCCTTCCATCGGCGCAAAATAATAGTGCATGGCGCTTACCACTCGTCCGAACCGTCGTCCGGAATGACCGCCTTCATCGCGGTGATCGCAACCTCGATCATGGAATCATCCGGCTCAAATACGGTCAGGTGCTGCACCATCAATCCCGGCCAGCGCAGTGCACGCGAGAGCAGGCTCTCCGAGCGGCCGGCGTAGCGGTTAAACTCGTAGCTTATGCCGACAACAAGCGGCAGCAGGATCAAATGCGCGAGCATACGCAGGAACGGATTGGTAATGTCGATGATGGAAAAGACGATCGACGAAACGATAGTCGCAATGATAATCAGCACAAACATGAAGCTGGTGCCGCATCTCGGGTGATATTTTCCCTGTTTTCGGACATTTTCAACGGTCAGTTCTTCACCTGCTTCGTAACAGAAAATGGTCTTGTGCTCTGCGCCGTGGTACTCGAACGTGCGGCGAATATCCTTCATATGCGACACCGACCACATGAACAGCAGGAACAGCACAACGCGCACGCAGCCCTCGAGTACATTGCGCGCGAGCACACCCCAGGTTTTCGGCACAAAACCGCCGAGAAAGCTCGGCAGCAGGATGAACAGGCCGATCGGCAGGGCAATGCCGATGACAGTCGAAATGCTCAGGATGATCTTGTTCAGACCCTCCGAGCCGAATTTCTTTTCCAGCCAGAGTTCAAACTTGGACGGCGGCACATCGGCTTCCTCGTCCTCAAAGAAGGACGCGGAGTAGTTGATGGCCTGCATGCCCTCCTTCATAGCGGTGAACAGCGTATACGCGCCGCGGAAAATCGGCTTTTCCCAAATCGGGGCACGGCTCGGCGTCGGTTCGGTCTTGCTGACAAGCTCGCCGTTCGCCCTGCGCACAACCGTGCAGGACTTCTTAGGTCCCTTCATTACAATACCCTCGATGATTGCCTGACCACCGATGGTGGTTTTCTTTTGCGTTGTCATGAATGCTCTCCTTCGGTAAACGGGGTTTCAGATGCCTTCGGAATGGCACCGGTAATGCCGAGCGCCTCCTCGGACTTGGCAGACGGCATGGTGACGGTAACTGTCGTTCCCTTGCCGACCTCGGACGCGATATCCAGCGTGCCGCCGTGCATGGAAACGATTTCCTCTGTCACGGCAAGGCCGATGCCGCTGCCGCGCTGCTTGGATGACCCCTTGTAGAATTTCTCCTTGACGAACGGCAGCTCCGCTTCGGGAATACCCTGACCGTAGTCGCGCACAGACGCAACGATGTTGCCGCCGTCACGTTTAAGGTCAATATCAATCTGCTTGCCGTCGCCGCCGTATTTCGCGGCGTTGTCCAGAATATTCAAAAACACCTGCTTCATGCGGTGGCGATCGCCGTTGATGTAGTAGTTTGCATCCACATCTTCGTCGTACAGCAGGCGGATTCCGCTCTTTTTGAGCAGGTTTTCATACATATAAACCGCTTCATACAGCTCGATGGACATATCAAACGTCTCGATCTCCAGCTTCATGCGGCCGGATTCGATGCGCGCAAAGTCCAGCAGCTCCTCGACCATGCGGGTCAGGCGGCCCGCCTCCTTCTGGATGATCGTCAGGCCCTGCATAACCTCCTCCGGGTCCTCGCCGCCGCCGGCCAGCAACGTCTCACTCCAGCCGCCGATGGCGGTCAGCGGTGTACGCAGCTCGTGTGAAACCGAAGAAATGAAATCGTTTTTCATGCGTTCGGCGCGGCTGATCTCGTCCGACATGTAATTGATGGTATCGCACAGCTCACCGATCTCGTCATCGTAGGTCTTCTGCAGGCGCACGCCGTAGCGTCCGGCCGCGATCTCCTTGGCGATGGTGTTGATCTTGAGCACCGGATCGACGATCGACCGGATAAAATAACTGTTCGATGCCACAACCAGCATGAGGAACAGCAGGCATGCCAGCAGAGAGCAGCCGACGATTATCCAGATCTGCCGTTCGACGATACGCAGCGAGGTAATATACCGCACGCCGCCGACCAGATCGCCGCGTGCACTCAGCAGCGGCGCTGTGACACTCATCACGCGCTCACCGGAAAGCGGGTCTCTGCCGGTGAAAACTGCGGTTTTCTGACCGGAAAGCGCCTGCGAGGCATCCTCGGTCGAAGCAACGCCGCCACCGGATAAGCCCGAGGTGGACAGCAGAATACGGCCGTTTGCGTCCAAAAACTGCTGTTCAAACTTGTCCTGATCCTGAAATGTGGTGACGGTTGCCTCCGCCTGCGTGTAAAACTGATCGTAGGTGTCGGTGAAGTATTTGCGGAATGTGTCCGACGTTGTGGCCGCGCGTGACGCGAGGTTGTCGCGCACGGTGGCATAGTAATACCCTGAAACGCCGACAGAGATCAAAATGACCACAACAGCCAGAATGACGAGCACGAAGGACAAAGAGTTCACCAGCCAGCGGCCCTTGATGCCGCCCGGCGAGTGCTGTACCTTTGGCACCTCCGGCTTCGGAGGCGGTTCCGGTTTGCGTTTTTGCTTGCGATTTGTCATAGAAAATGACCTTTCTAATGCCGCTTACCAAGCGGCAGAATGTGCGCTGACGCCGCGCGGGAATTCGCCTACCCGGCGGGGCACAAGAAGGAAGCAACCTACGGTTTCCTCCTTCTTGTGAATCTTCCTCTTTCCCTTAGAGGGCACGGCGATAATTCATAACTGAGACTATAGGGGAACGGGCGTACCGTTCATCTTCCGTAGGTGCGGCCGTTGACTGCCCATTACGAAACCTCAACCGCTCAAGCTGTTTTCTGACTGCTACACATGCGGTTTACTCCACGCAGAGAGCGGCATAGCAGTGCCGCTCAAACTTTTTTGCACGTTATACCGTCCAGCACCTACGCAGATAAATGGTGCATATCAGATAAATCCGCAGGTGCTATCTATAATAACGTGCTAACGAATTGCGCGACACTGTTATCCCCCAGGGGACCTTCTCTTGCCCTTCGGGCAATTCACCTTGTGTCGCGCCTGCGCAGACCCTCCGATCTGTGTAGCAGTACACTGTCTGACACTGCGCATCGGTTAAGGCATGGGAGCACACCGTGCTTCCCTACGGTAGAAAAAAACCTGCCGTTCCCTAATTTCGAGGCCGTCGCCGGTCTCTGGTCTGCGCCAGACCATGAAACAAAGGGAAACGGGAGTCCCAAGAGGGTAGAAACCGCAGGTGTCTACCCTTTTGGTTTCCGCGGCGAAACCGCCGCCGTTCCCCCCGCCGCAGGTGCGGCGATTGGCTATATCAGCCCTCCCACATATAACCGTAGCCGCGGACCGTTACAATATGGGTCGGGTCCGCCGGCGAATCCTCGATTTTAATCCGCAGACGGCGGATATTCACATCCACAATCTTCAGCTCGCCCACATAGTGGTGTCCCCAGACCATTTCGAGCAGCTCATCACGCGAAAGCGCCTTGCCGATGTTCTGCATAAACGCCTTGAGCAGACCGTATTCGATCTGCGTCAGCTCGATCTTCACACCGTTCTTGAGCACCTCGCGGGCACGCAGATTCAGCTTGAACGGACCGGATTTGATCACATCCTCCTCGGAGAACGGCGAACCGGACACACGGCGGTACAGCGCGTCCACACGCGCCGCCAGCTCGATAACCGAAAACGGCTTGGTGACATAATCGTCCGCACCGTTCATCAGACCGGTTACCTTGTCCGCTTCCTGCGTGCGGGCGGTCAGCATGATAACGCCCGCCTGATAGCCCGCGCCGCGCATGGCGCGGCAGACCTCGTAGCCGTCGATGCCGGGCAGCATAACATCCAGCACCGCAACCGCGATATCCTGATTTTCATGGTACTTTTCCAGTGCCATTTCGCCGGTTTCGGCCTCTATTACCTCGTAACCGCTGCGTTTCAGGTTGAGAACCAGAAAGGAGCGGATATTCTCTTCATCTTCCAGAACCAGAATTTTGCGCTTCATTGTAATATCCTCCTGTACTTTTAGCGCTTATTGGTAACTGCCGCGTTTCTGCGGCGTTTGATGATTCTTAATTGTTCCACGCCTGGTTGACCAACGAGAATCGGGCTTTGATCTCGTCTCCGGTCAGCGCCAGCTCGCTCTGCTCGCCTTCATTTGTCAGCTTGGCAAAGTAGATGGCCTGCGTGGTCTGTCCCAGCTGGATCAAATCGGTGCGCTCGGCGTAGTATTCACGGTTGGAGCCGGTCGCGCAGTAAATGTTAAACAGCGGGATGGACATTTTGTTCTTGCGGTACTCAAAAAATTCCACATAGCTGAGTCCGCCGTCGTTTGCCTTGATTGCGGTGATGCGGTCATGCCATTTCTGGTCGATCAGCAGGCTCCACGCATCCGAAATGTTCTGATAAGTGGCTGCAACCTTGGCCGGAACCTTGCCGATGCCGTAGGCATACCAGTCGAGCATATACACCGCATCGGACGAGGATGTGTCCTTATAGCCCGCCATCAGCACTGCACGCGGCAGCTCGGTGATGCCGTCGCCGTTGACGTCGCTCGCGTAGACCGCCACCGGACGGTAGGTGCTGTGGCTGGCGGTATCCTCGCCGTCCAGTGCCAGATTGCGCAGCGTGTCGTTCGAGTAGACGAAAATATCCGTCGTCAGACCGGCGCCATTCGCCACCTTTTCCTCAGCGAACACGGCGGTCTTGCTGTCCTGCACACGGCCGGACTGCATGCGCTCAACCGCAGCTGTCCCCTGACTGGTCGCCGTCTCACCGGCCGGCAGCATGGAGCCGTTGTCATACTGATACAGGCGTGCCACGCGCTTGCCGGAGGTGTCGCTCGTAATCAGCAGCAGATCCTTTGCGCCATTGCCGGTCAGATCGGTCAGCTCCATAGCGGTATATTCGGTTTCAAGAATGATACCCGGCGTGCAGTTTTCGTCAAAATCGCACATGGTAAGCGCACCTGTTCCGTCTCCCGGCAGGCGCCAGGTGAGGACCATGCCGCGCTTGCCGCTCGGCTCAAGTACCGGAAATTCGACCGAACGCAATGCCGTTCCGCGGCCGTCGATCGTGCCGGTGCAGACGTAGCTGTCATCCTGCTTGCGGTAAACAGCTACCGTAAATTTGTTGCTCGTCGCCGAGGTGGCGCCGCGGAAAAACGTGATGGCCTCCTCTACGCCGTCGTTGTCCAGATCGGCAAGCTGAATAGACGAACGGTTTTCACCCTCGCTTGGCGAGGCGTAGGATACGCCCTGCGCAAGCTGCTTTTCCAGCTCAGTCTGCAGACTTTGGTAATTGCTGGATGGTTTGGGCGCGGCCAACAGCTCATCGCCCGATGGAAACACACAGCCGCCCAGCAGCAAAAGGAACAGCAGCGCCGGTAAAATTCGCAGTGATCTCATGGAGCTCTCCTACCTAAAATGATACAAATATTGGTTGACAGGTGCAGGCACCTATACATATTAAGTATAGCACATTCAGGCAGCGTGTGGTACTGAAATTTACGCAAATTTTGCAGGATTTCAAGCAGAAAGGGATAGAAAAAGGACGGACCAAAGGTCCGCCCTCAGGCTGTCGCGAAACTACAGCTTTGCCGACAAGAGGAACGGACCGTAGACCGTTCCTCTTGTCGGCCGAAATTTTCTCGCTCTATAGGTCAAAAATCCAAACGCTATCCTTGCGCGGCTTCTCGGCCGCGCTGTGTGGCACATATCCCCGGATTTTTAGAATTTGCACAGCAAATCCTATTTGATGTGCGCTATCGCGCGAATTAACTTTAAAAGGACGCACTATGTGCGTCCTTTGAGGCTGTCGAAAAACTATCGTTTTTCGAGCATCCTCTCGATCGAAACCACGCTTTCGATCGAATGCTGAAGAAAAACCGCGTCCTCCGGACACATTTTTTCTTCCCTTGTATAAAAACCGAGGTACACGCCCCCGGTTTTTATGAATTTGCTGCGCAAATTCTATTTTATGCGTGCTGTCGCACGAAGCACAAAATAGAAATCTGACTTTTTCGACAAGCTGAAAAGGACGCACTATGTGCGTCCTTTTACGGGATTTCATCAGTATCTCAGCGGAATACCGTGCGGTTCAGCCTCACCGGCAGGCAACAGCGCCGCCGTGATGTCCGGCCGGTGTGTTTCGATAAAGTTTACGCCTTTGCGGATGAGTTCCGCAAGCGTATTGGGATCGTCCGTGCACCGGCTCATGGTGAACAGCCCCGCCTGTCGGCACGCCGAAACCAGCCGCTCGGACAAATCCTTCGGCTCGGCCCGCAGACCGAACAGGCCGGTTGTCTGCGCGGCATTGACCAGCGCGTCAATCTCGCTCGGCAGATTGGGCATCTCACCCATGATATGTAAATCCGGGTTGGCAGACGCAACACGAGCCGCTTCTACCAGTCCCAGACCGATGATGATCGTGTCATCCAGACAATCCGCATACCGCAGCGTCATACGCAGCTGCCGCAGCATGGTCTGATCGTGCACGGTGATAGCAATCTTGCCCTGACAGGTGCGTGCCAGCTCGATCGCCTGACTAACCGGCGTCAGCTGCGGCGCCGCCTGATGCAGCTCCGCGTAGCTGTAATCGCTGACGGGCAGCCTCGTGCCGTCGGGCGTGGCAACACAGCCGTCCGACGAAAGCACGGCAATACCGTCTGCCGACATGGCAACCGAAAAACAGCAGCCTTTTGCGCCCTCGTCGTTGCCGGCCAGAATGGATTCCAGTCCGCCGCGTTCGGTATCCATGCAGCCGTCCGCAGACAGGACAAAAGTCTCCTTATTGGTATAGTACAATACCGATCCTCTCCCTCTGTTACAGGGTCTCCGGAGCCTCGTACTCTACGCCCTGCGTATCCACGGTAACGGACTTCATCTTCTGCTCCTCACGCGGACGGTCGTGCCAGTCGCGCTTGGTGTTAACGATGGCATCAACAATGTCCATGCCGTCGATAACCATGCCGAAGGAAGCATACTGACCGTCCAGATGCGGTGCGTCCTCGGTCATAATAAAGAACTGGCTGCCTGCGGAGTCCGGTGCAGCGGTACGCGCCATAGACAGAACACCGCGGGTGTGGTTCAGGTCATTCTGGAAGCCGTTTGCGGTAAATTCGCCGCGGATCTCATAACCGGGGCCGCCCATGCCGGTGCCTTCCGGGTCACCGCCCTGAATCATAAAGCCCGGGATGACACGATGGAAGATCGTGCCGTCATAAAAGCCCTTCTGCACCAGAGAAACAAAGTTGCGAACCGTGTTCGGTGCAACTTCCGGGTACAGCTCTGCACGGATTACGCCGCCGTTTTCCATTTCAATCGTAACGATAGGATTGCTCATTGGTATCAACTCCATAATTTTTGTCATTTTGCAGCATATGCACAGCCGAGCTGTACATATATGTACTTCTATTGTAGCAAATTTGGAGTAGAACGGCAAGTGGTGTTTGTCGAACAGCGGCAGCTGTCCATTATTTTGCGCTGAGCAACCGGGGCACTTGAACCGTGCAGGCGGTTCACCCTGTCCAGGCATGGTGTTTTTCGCTGAAATTCAGCAGGGAATTGCCATGTCCGCGGCGGGGACAAAAAGGAAGGGACACCTGCGGTTTGCCCGTAGGCTGCTAAACCTTGTTTCCGCGCCGTGCGCGGATTAAATGAGTGCCCTTCCTTTTTGAACGCCTATCTTTTCCTTGTTAGATAGTCTGGCGCAAATCAGAGAGCGGCGACCGCTCCGCAGGATACCGCTGTAAAAACCTGTCACAAAAACTGGTAATCCACTTTATCCACAGGACTTTCCACAGGGTATCTGGGGATAACCTTGTGCATAAAGTGGATAACTTTTTGTATACACCCTCGCAAGCCGCCGTATATCTCGGTTTTTCGACTACGCATTGTAATATCGGCTGTGGAAAAACCACCGCTGCATAATCCACCGCACCTTGTGGAAAACTTGTGATTAGGGCAAATTCACCACTTCAGGAGGGATCATCTATGTCCGAAGAAACCCCGTCCATTGCCGCGCCGGAGCAGAATGCCATCGCGGAAACCGGCTCGATTACGGCAAAAACATCACGCGGAACGATACACTGCATCACCATTGTCGGCCAGATCGAGGGCCACATGGAACTGCCCGCACAGAACAAAACCACCAAGTACGAGCACCTCATCCCGCAGATTGCGGCAGTGGAGCAGGCGGAGGAGATCGACGGTCTGCTCGTGCTGCTCAACACGGTAGGCGGCGATGTAGAAGCCGGACTTGCCATCGCTGAGCTGATCGCGGGCATGAAAAAGCCGACCGTGTCGCTCGTGCTCGGCGGCGGGCACTCGATCGGTGTACCGCTGGCCGTTGCCGCTAAAAAGAGCTTTATCGCCGTTTCCGCCGCCATGACCATTCATCCGGTGCGGATGAACGGCACGATCATTGCTGTGCCGCAGGCATTCGAGTATCTGGCGAAAATTCAGGAGCGCATCGTGGATTTCATCACCTCGCACTCACATATCACCGCCGAGCGGCTGCAGCAGCTTATGCGTGAAACCGGTCAGCTGACCGCCGATGTCGGCACCGTGATCTCCGGCAATCAGGCCGCCGCACTCGGACTGATTGATGAGGTCGGCACGCTTTCGGATGCGCTGGAAGCGCTCTATACGATGATTGGCGAGCACAAAACGCAAAAAAGAGACGGTAAATAACCGTCTCTCAGTCTGTCAAAAAGTCAGATTGGCGTTTTGCGTTTCGTGCGGCAGCACGCATAAAATAGAATTTGCGAAGCAAATTCATAAATTCCGGGAGCATGGCCCAGGCCACCCTCTCTTGCCGCTATGCGGCAATTCACCTTGTGTATCTCGGAATTTATACAAGGGAAGAAAAAATGTGCCCGTCAGGGCGCGGTTTTTCTTCGGTTTCGCTCGAAAGCGTGGTTTCGAGCGAGAGGCTGCTCGGAAAACGTTAGTTTTTCGACAGCCTCAGAGACGGTAAATAACCGTCTCTCCGTCTGTCTTTTGCATTATACGCTCTGTTTTTTCCGTTCCGGCAGCTGTGCCAGCACGATAGCGCCAAACATCAGCACACAGCCGAAAATTTCTCGGCCGGACAGCGCCTGACCGAGAATAAGCCAGCCTGCGATAACCGAGATAACCGACTCCAGACTCATGATAAGCGATGCTACCGCCGGGTTCATGCCCTTCTGACCGACAATCTGCAGGGTATAGCCCACGCCGGACGACATCGCACCGGCATACAGGATGGGCTTCCATGCCGCGAGGATGTTCGCCCAGGTGGGATGCTCGAAAATCAGCATGCCGATGCCCGATAAGATCGCACAGAAGAAAAACTGGATGCAGGACATCTTCACGCCGTCCACCATCGGTGAAAAATGGTCAATGACTGTGATATGGATGGAGAACAGCAGCGCACACGACAGACCGATGAGGTCGCCCATCGCGAAACCGAAGCTACCGCCCGCCATGCACAGGAAGTACAGCCCGGCCATTGCCAGCGCAACGCCGCACCAATGCTTCACACCGCATCTGCGGCCGAACAGCAGGCCGAGCAGCGGCACGATCAGGATGTAGCACGCGGTGAGGAATCCGGCCTTGCCGACTGGCGTATACAGCAGCGCGAACTGCTGGGTGATGCTGCCCGCGCACAGCGCCGTGCCGCAGCACATACCGCCGATAACGAGCGTTTTGCGGGCTTTGCGGTGCTCCTCGGGCACTTGCTTCGGATGCGGGCCGCCGCTTTTGCCCAACACCGCGATGACCGGCAGCAGGATCAGTCCGCCGATGACGTTGCGCGCGAACACAAAGGTGAACGGGCCGACATAATTCATGCCGACGCTCTGCGCCACAAAGGCCACACCCCAAATCGTGGCCGTCAGCAGCAGAAGCAAAGAGTTTCGCAGCTTCATACCTGTTTTCTCCCTTATTTTGCAGAATTTTTCATAAAAAAAGAACCGCCTATAAGCGGTTCTTCATGGAGCTGCTAACCAGATTTGAACTGGTGACCTCATCCTTACCAAGGATGCACTCTACCGACTGAGCTATAGCAGCATTGGCAGGGGCAGTAGGGATCGAACCCACGGCACTCGGTTTTGGAGACCGATGCTCTACCAGCTGAGCTATACCCCTATAAAGTGGCTCCTCAAGTTGGACTCGAACCAACGACCCTGCGGTTAACAGCCGCATGCTCTACCAACTGAGCTATTGAGGAATATAAAATGCTGGTACACGCTGTTTGGATGGTTTATCGCAATCAGCTTGTATATTATAGCGCGGATACAGCTTATTTGTCAATAGGTTTTGCAAAATTTTTTCGCAAGTTTTTTGCTTCCGCGCAGAATGTCAAAAAGGGACCCTCTCGGGTCCCTTCAGTCTGTAAAAAAAGTATTATTTTAATTTTTACGCTTCGTGCGGTAGCACGCATAAAATAGAATTTGCGAAGCAAATTCATAAATTCCGGGAGCATGTATCTCGGAATTTATACAAGGGAAGAAAAAATGTGCCCGCAGGGCGCGGTTTTTCTTCAGTATTCGCTCGAAAGCGTGGTTTCGAGCGAAAGGCTGTTCGAAAAACGATAGTTTTTTGACAGCCTCGAGGGACCCTCTCGGGTCCCTTTTAGGCTTTATTCGGTAACTTTCGTGCCGGTAACGATCGCCTTCGGCGAACCGGTGAGTTTTTTACCGGTATACGGTGTGTTGATTCCCTTGGATTTATACGTTTCGTATACTTTCTCAGTATCCCAGTCCAGCAGCACCAGACGGGCGAAATTGCCCGCCTGCACAGCACGGTCGGTCAAACCGTAAATCTCGGCAGGAGTCTTGCTCATGCGGTCAACAAGCTGCATCGGCGTGAGCTTGCCGGTCTGAACGAGGTAAGTATTGCACACCGAGAACGCGGTTTCCAGGCCGGTGATGCCGGACGGCGCCTTTGCGAACTCGCGGGCCTTCTCCTCCGCGGTGTGCGGTGCATGGTCGGTTGCCACCATGTCGATGGTGCCGTCCGCCAGAGCCGCAATCAGCGCCTGACGGTCAGCCTCCTTGCGGAGCGGCGGATTCATGCGGGCGTAAGTGCCGTGGGCGGGTACATCATCCTCGGTCAGCGACAGATGATGCGGCGTGACCTCGGCGTAAATCTTCGCGCCCATCGCCTTGCCCGCTCGAATGAGCGCGACAGACTGCGCGGACGAAACGTGCTGGAACAGCACGCGTGCGCCGGTATCGAGCGCCAGCGCAATGTCACGGCCGATCATTGCAGATTCCGCGCTCGCCATTGCGCCCGGTACGCCGAAATGCTTGGCGGCCGCCGAGCCGTAGTTGACACCCGGAGACGGCACGAGCGACGGCTCCTCCTCGTGGAAGGAGAGCAGCGTGCCGCGCTTGGCGGCTTCCGCCATGGCGGTGCGGCACAGCGCCGCACTCGTCAGGTTGATGCCGTCGTCGGTCAGGCACGGCGCACCCGCTTCGAGCAGTGCGTCAAAGTCGGTCAGCTCCTGCCCTTTCAGGCCCTTAGTGACCGAGCCTGCCTGCAAAACCTGCACCGGACAGTCCTTCGCCTTGTCGGTAACGTAGCGGATAATCTCGGGCGTGTCGCAGGTCGGCACGGTGTTCGCCATGCAGATTACCGTGGCGTAGCCGCCCGCGGCTGCAGCCGCCGCACCGGTCAGCACGTCCTCTTTCTGGGTCTGACCCGGATCGCGGAAGTGAACATGGCCGTCCACAAAGCCGGGAGATACCGTCAGCCCGCTCGCGTCATACACCGTGCAGCCTGCGGGCGCGTCGATGTGCTCAGCCACCTGCGCGATAACGCCGTCATCACCGATCAGCACATCACACAGCGCATCCATCTGCGTATACGGGTCGAGAACCCGTCCGTTTTGAATCAACAGCATGGTAAAACCTCCGTTTTATCTCGTTTAATCGCGGTAGAACGCACCAAAGCCCTTGTATGCCATATACAGATCCAGCTTGGCAATGCACTCGAACGGTGCGTGCATGGAGAGCACCGGAACGCCTGCGTCTACGGTGTCAATGTTACGGTTTGCGAGGTACATGGCAACCGTGCCGCCGCCGCCCTGATCGACCTTGCCAAGCTGACCGGTCTGCCAGATAACACCCGCCTTGTCGAAAATGCAGCGGATACGCGCCATCAGCTCAGCGGTTGCATCCGAGGTGCCGGACTTGCCGCGTGCGCCCGTGTACTTGACGAGCGCGAAGCCGCAGTTTGCGCGCGCATCGTTGCGCTTCTCGGAGACCTCCGGATAGTTGGGGTCAAAGGCGTTGCAGACATCGGCAGACAGGCAGACCGAGTTCTCGAAGCACTCGTCGAGCAGCACATCCTGTGCGCGGCAGAGGTCGGCCATAAAGGTGTCGAACGCGCGGGACTGCATGCCGGTCACGCCGTCCGAGCCGATCTCCTCCTTGTCCACCAGCAGGCAGACGCCGGTATGCGCCGGAGTCTCGGTCAGGTCGAACAGAGCGGTTGCTGCCGGATAGGAGCAAACGCGGTCGTCGTGGCCGTACGCGCCGACAAACGAGCGGTCAAAACCGATATCGCAGGCATTGAACGCCGGAACGCAGCACAGCTCTGCAGACAGGAAATCCGCCTCGGTCATGCCGTACTCGCGGTTGAGATGCTCCATAATGGCGAGTTTGATCTTCTCGCTGCACTTTTCGTCCACGGTTTCGCTCGGAACCGAGCCGATGAGGATGTTCAGACCCTCGCCCTTGATCACCTCGGTCGCCTTGCGGGTCATCTGCTCGGTGGCAAGGTGCGGCAGCAGGTCGGTGATAACGAACTTCGGGTCGGTCGGCTTGTCGCCTACGCGCACCTGTACGCGCTTGACCTCGCCGTTCTCGCAGACGCAGACAACGCCGCGCAGCTCGAGCGGAATTGCGGTCCACTGATACTTCTTGATGCCGCCGTAGTAGTGGGTCTTGAAGAACGCCATGCCGTTGTCCTCGTACAGCGGCACGGTGCGGATGTCAACGCGCGGTGCATCGAGGTGAGCGGCAGTCAGACGTACGCCCTCGGCCAGACTTTGATTGCCGATAACAGCCAGCATAATGCCCTTGTGGCGGTTGATGCGGTAAATCTTGTCACCCGGACGAAGCGTGTCATCGCGCGTCCATGCACGGAAGCCCTTGCTCTCAGCCATGCGGGCGATTTCCAGCACAGCGTCACGCTCGGTTTTGCTCTCGTCGAGGAATTTTTTGTAACCCTCGGCGTAGGTCTGAATGCCCTGCTTGTCCTCGTCGGTCAGACGGTCAAAGCCGGTCTTTTTGTCGTAAAAAAGCTGTTCGGAAGTCATGTTGCATTCTCCTTTTTTAATCCGAATCACTTAATGAGTTGACTGTATAAAGCATCGGTGTCCCGATAGAGTGCATCGAGATCGCCGTTGTTTTCGATGATAAAATCGCATTTTTCGCGGTAAAACGCGTCGTTCGGCTGCGCGTCGATGCGGGCGCGTGCGGCTTCATTGGACAGACCGTCCCGCTCGATGATACGGGCAACGCGTGTGTCGTGCGGCGCGAGCACAGCGACGATTTTGTCGCAGAAGTCGTCCGCACCGGCTTCAAACAGAGTCGGTGCATCGTACAGCACGACCGGGCACTCGCTCTGTGCGTGAATCGCGTCGAGAGACGCCCTGCGGATATACGGAGTGGTGATTTCGTTAAGCGTTTGCAGCTTTGCGGGGTCAGAAAACACGATTTTCGCAAGTTTCGGACGATCAAGCGCACCGTTTGCGTCAGTCACGATGCCAAAGGCGGTGTCAAGTGCGGACAGCATTTCGCGGTTCTCCGCGCAGAGCGTGCGGTAGACGGCATCCGCGTCCACCCAGCCTGCCCCGAGAGCGCGCATACGCGCGGCAACCGTGCCTTTGCCGGTGCCGCTGCCGCCGGTCAAGCCGATGATTTTCATTAGTTTCACTTCCTGAATGGAATTCTATGCGTGGGATTGAATCGGTTATTATTGTTAGCTTGCAATGGGGTTTTCTGCACCCGCAGAACTGGGAATGGGAGCCGTCCGGACGGCTGGGAGGTCCAAAAGGATAGACACCAAGGTTTGCCCGTAGGCCACTAAACCTTGTTCCCGCGCCGTGCGCGGATTAAACGAGTACTATCCTCTTGGGACTCCAGTTTCCTTTATTTCTTAGTCCGGCGAAAATCGGAGAGCGGCGACCGCTTCGAAAATAGAGGAACGGCAGTCGGGTTACTCTTACGTTCGTTTCGTGAAATATCCGCAGTTCACAGACAACGTACTGCTACACAGGCGGTTTCATATACGCAAGGTGCGGGATAACAGTGCCGCACAAATTTTTAGCACGTTGTAACAGACGGCATCTGCGAATTTAGACATTCGGTACAATTTATCTTCGCAGGTGCTGGATGTAATATCCAGACTTACGAGTTGTGCGGCACTGTTATGCCGCACTCTGCGGAGAGTAGCCGACCTGTGTAGCAGTAATTTATCTGACACTGCGAATAAGTCTCGACATGGGAGCACACTGTGCTCCCCTACGGTAGAAAAAATCCTCTGCCGTTCCCTTATAGTCTCAGCTCTGCAAATTTCGCCGTGCCCTCTCAGGGAAAAGAGGTGATTCACAAGAGGGTGGAAAACCACAGGTTGTCTACCCTCTTGTGTGCCCGCGCGGCGTCAGCGCAATGTCCGCGGCGAAACCGCCGCCGTTCCCTTCGCTTCGCAAGCGAAACTCTCTCCGGTTTTCATCGGAAAATCAAATCTCAATTACCGAGAATCCCGCCGCTTTCTTGATGCGGTTCGCCACTGCAAGACCGAGTCCTTCATCCGATGGGCACTGCGCCCAAATCTGCGTTACCTCGGTATCATCGAACGCTCGCAGGCGGTCGAATACCTCGCGCGCCTGTGCGCCGAGATCGTCCCTAGAGCCGAAGCACTCCACAATGCAGTTCGGAAACATATCCTTATACTCATCAAAGCACAGTACACCGGTTGCGTCACCGATACGCTCCGCGATGTACTTCGCCGTGTCCTGCGGGTTGCCGCGCACGACCGTTACGGGCGCTTTCGGCGCGTAATGCCGGTATTTCATGCCGGGCGCCGACACCTTCACGTCATCCCCGATCTTCTCGTACAGCGCGCGGTCTACATCCACCTCACCGAGCACCGAGCGCAGCTGTTCGAGCGTGATGCCGCCCGGGCGCAGCAGACGCGGACGCTCGAGCGCGAGTGTGATTACCGTGCTCTCCACGCCGACGCCGCACGCGCCGCCGTCCAATACAGCCGCAATCTTGCCGTCCATATCATGCATGACGTGCGCCGCCGTGGTCGTGGACGGTCTGCCGGACGTATTCGCGGACGGAGCCGCCAGTGGTACGCCGCTCTCCCGAATCAGCGCACGCGCCATCGGGTGCGACGGCAGGCGGATGCCCACTGTGTCCAGTCCGCACGAAACCTCGTCCGGAATGCAGTCGCCCTTGGGCACGATCATGGTCAGCGGACCCGGCCAGAACGCCTCGGCAAGCTGCTTTGCCTGCGGCGGAACCGCCGGACACAGGTCGTAAATCCGGTCAAAGTCCGCGATGTGGACGATCAGCGGGTTATCCTGCGGACGGCCTTTCGCCAGAAAAATTTTCTTTACCGCCTCGCCGTTCAGCGCATTCGCCGCAAGGCCGTACACGGTTTCGGTCGGCATGCCGACGACCTCGCCCGCTCGAATGAGTTCTGCGGCGGTTTTTACCGCGTTTTCGTCGGTTTCCGGTGTCAAAAGAGTTGTTTTCATCAGTTTACACTTCCATTTATGATATCAATGGTCTTTTTCTTCCACTTTGGTGACGATGCCGTTTTCCAGTGTCAGGTCGAGCGTTACCTCATCAAACGGCTGTGCAATGAGGTATGAAAGGCAGGTATCGGTGTCTGTATAGTCCGGCGTGCCGAGCAGCTCGCGCACCGCAGCCGCGCTCATGCCGACAAGTTCGGTGCTGTTCTGCAGGTCGCTGACCATGAAATGCCGCTGTGCCGGTGCGGTTTTCGCCCAGTTTTCCGCAGAAAACGTCTTTGGCACGCCGATACCGAGGTCAAAATAACGGTTTGCGTTCCAGATGCCGTTTCCCACAAGCAGCATCGCTAGCACGCACGATATGCACCAGTGTACCTTCTTCGTCCTGCCCCGAAACAGCTGTACGCTCGCCGCAAGAAACACGGCGATTCCCAGAACAAGTAAAATCACACCACTTCTTAACATGAAAATCCTCCTTTTATTATAAGGGTCTGTGACCCTTGTTTCCCACCAAAGAGAGGTTTATCGGACATTCACCATGCTATACTCCAATTATAAAAGAAAGGAGTGCTTCGCATGGCAAAGAACAAGAACATTTTCGTCACGATCACCGGTTTTCAGCACTATTACGGACGTGAGCCGTTCCAGATCGGCAATCTCATCCGCTGTGCCAAGGAGCCGAGCAATCCGTACGACAGCGATGCCATCCGCGCGTTTCTGCCGTACATCGGCAAGGTCGGCTACATTGCCAACAGCCCGCAGACCAAGGCCGGCGGCACGGAAAGCGCATCGCGCATTTACGAGCGCGTGCCCAAGCGGTTTTACGTCCGCGTGCTGTTCACCACCTGCACGAAAATTATATGCCGCGTAGAGTTCGGCGATATGTCCGATCTGAATGCTGAGCTGGAGAGCCAGACCGAGGACAAGTGGGACGATTGGGACGATGAGGATGACGAAATCCAGTTCTAAGGCAATACCGCATAATTGAACAAGAGTGATTTGCGAGTAAATTTTGCGTACTGGCGAGGCACAGTTTTGCGGTAATACTCGATGTATTACCGTGAAACTGCAACAAAGTCAGGACACAAAATTTCCGCAAAGCACCGCAGCTTTAATTGTGCGGTGTTGCCCCAAGGTTACATTTCGCTCTGCTCCTTCAACTTTTCCGCTGTGTCAGCCGCAATAAGCGCATCTAAAATCTCGTCCATATCGCCGTTCAGGAACTGATCCAGCTTGTAGATGGTCAGCTTGATGCGATGATCGGACACGCGATTCTCCGGGAAATTGTAGGTGCGGATGCGCTCCGAGCGGTCGCCGGTGCCGACCTGGCTTTTTCGGTCGGCGGCGATGGCCGCACGCTGCTTTTCCACCTCGGCCTCGTACAGCCGCGAACGCAGAACAGACAGCGCCTTGTCCTTGTTTTTGTGCTGGCTGCGCTCATCCTGGCACTCTACGACCGTGTTTGTCGGGATATGGGTGACACGGATAGCCGATGAGGTCTTATTGATGTGCTGACCGCCCGCACCGGATGCGCGGAACGTGTCAATGCGTAAATCCTTCGGGTCGATGTAGAAGTCGAGTTCTTCCGCTTCGGGAAGGACAGCCACGGTGGTTGTCGAGGTGTGAACACGGCCCTGACTTTCGGTTTCGGGCACACGCTGCACGCGGTGTACGCCGCTCTCGAACTTGAGCCGCGAGTACACCTTATCGCCTGCCACGCGGAACACGATTTCCTTATAGCCGCCGAGTTCGGTCTCGGATTTGTTCATGACCTCGGTCTGCCAGCCGCGCTTGTCGGCGTACATCGTGTACATGCGGTAGAGGTCAGCGGCAAACAGCGCGCTTTCCTCGCCGCCTGCACCGCCGCGAATCTCAACGTAGATATTCTTCTCGTCGTTCGGGTCCTTGGGCAGCAGCAGGATTTTCAGTTCGTCCTCCAGACGGGCAATGTCGCTCTTGGCCTGCTGCAGCTCCTCCTGCGCCAGCTCCTTCATGTCCGGGTCGGACAGCATTTCGGTCGCGTCCGCGAGCGTGCGCTGTGCCTGCTCGTATTCGCGGAACGCGGTGACGATCGGCTCGAGTTCGTTGCGCTCGCGCAGCAGCTTGGCCGCCCGGTCGGGGTCGTCGTATAAATCCGGCGCGGAAAGCCGCATTTCCAGCTCGTCCAGCCGCGCCGCTAAGACTTTCAGTTTTTCAAACATATTCTATCTCCAAATCGTGTGAAGCACGGAAAATTCATCAAAATTGCGTTTACCAGCGTCCGGTGAATATCAAGCCCATGATGGAGCAGTATTCGCGGCACCTTACCGCCATCCACTGCCCCGGATACGGCGTTTTCGCGGGAACGCCTGCGTCGCCCAGACCGGCATGCGCCAGCAGGCGGCGTGCGCGGGCAAGATGATAATCATTTGTAATTACGGCAACCGCTGCGCCCTCGGGCAGCAGCTTTTTTGCGTTGGCGATATTCTGGATGGTCGTGCTCGACTTGTCCTCCAGGATCAGCCGTTCTGCGTCTGCACCGTGCGCGATCATGTAATCCTGCATGGCTGCAGCTTCGGTGCGCGGCTCATCGCCGCCCTGACCGCCGCACAGGATGGCCTGACTGCCCGGATTGACGTTCAGCACCGCGATTGCCGTATCGCATCGTGCCGCCAGAGCCGCCGACGGCTGTCCGTTCGGATTGACGAGCGCACCCAGCACCAGATAGCAATCCGCCTGCGGCGCAGCTGACGGGTTATCCTCGTCGAATGCTATGCCGATCACAAACACCTGCACCGCCGCAAACGACAGCACGAACAATGCAAACAGTACGCGTCCCACGCGCGACAAAATGCGGCACGCCTTATACTTTTCGCGTCCGCAAAGCATCAGCCATTCCCCCATACAGCCGATGGCGAGCGCCAGCAGAAAAATACCGCCGAACCGCGACGGCTTCCAGAACAGCTGCGGCGCGCCGATGATGGCAAACAGCGTCGCAAGCCCTATCCATACCCTTTTTTCTTTCATTGCAGTTCCTCCAGTGCGGCCGCGACGGCTTCCCATTCGTCCATTTTTGCGGCGAGTTTTTCGTCACAGTCTTCCTTTTCGGTCATCAGTTCGAGCAGCTTGCCGGAATCCGATGCCGCGTCCACCATCTGCTGTTCGAGGTCGGACGACTGGGCTTCCAGCTGCGATATTTCGCGCTCGAGCGTGTTCAGCAGCTTTTGCAGATTCTTTGTGCCGCCGGTACGCTTGGGCTTTTCAGGCGGCTTGGGTACGTCATCCAGTGTCGGGACGGCGGCCTTTTTCTTTTTGGGTGCCGGTGCGGGCGCCGCTTCCGGCAGTGCGCCGCCGCCCTTGGCGCGCCAGTCGAGGAACGCACTGTACGAGCCGATAAAGTCGGTCAGGTAACCGTTTTCGAGGTAGAGCACGCGGGTTGCAAAGCGCTCGACGAAGTAGCGGTCATGCGAAACAAACAGCAGCGTGCCGTCGAACGCCTCAACCGCCTCCTCAATCCACTCACGGGATGCAAGATCAAGGTGGTTGGTCGGCTCGTCGAGGATGAGCAGATTGAGCGGATCGTACATCAGCTCACACAGGCGCAAACGGCTTTTCTCACCGCCGGACAGCATATCTACGGTTTTCAGCTGGGTTTCACCGGTAAACTGGAACGAACCGAGCCGGTTTCGCGCCACCTGCATGGATACGTTCTTGTCGTAGATGAGCGTGTCGATGAGGTTGCGGTGCGGATTGGCAAAATACACCTGCTGCGGCAGGTACGCCGGCTTGAGTCCAACGCCCTTGCGGATGACGCCGCCATCCGGCACTTCCTCGCCGAGCAGGATTTTCAGCATAGTGGTCTTTCCGGCGCCATTTGCGCCAAGCAGCGCGACACGCTCGCGGTTGCGGATGTTGAACGATACATCATGTAATATTTCTCGTCCGTCATAACTTTTCGTAATATCGCGGACCTTGAGCACTTCCTCGGTCTCGTAGTTCGGGTCACCAAACGTGACGGTCATCTTTTTGTCGGTCTTGGGTCGGTCAGTAACCTTCATACGCGCAATGCGCTTCTCGATAGACGCGGCACGCTTCGCCAGATGCTCGGTGCCGTGCTCGTGCATGGAACGCGCGGTCGCCTCCAGACGCTTTTTCTCGGCCAGCTCATGCTCGTAGTGCTTGAGCTGCTCCTCACGGCGGCGCTCACGCTCAACTGCATAATACGAGTAGTTGCCGTTGTAGAAATCGCAGGTGCAATCGTGGATTTCAATCACGCGGTCGCAGCACTGGTCGATAAACCAGCGGTCATGCGAGATAATGAGCACCGTACCACGGTAATTTTCGAGGTAATTGCCCAGCCAGTCCACAGCGTCCATGTCGAGGTGGTTGGTCGGCTCATCGAGCAGCAGCACATCGGTCTGCTCGAGAATGATGCGGGCGAGGTTAATGCGCGTTTTTTCGCCGCCGGAGAGCAGGTCAAACTTCTGTGAACGCATTTCCTGCGCGATTTCAAGACCGTTGCACACGCGGTTGATCTCGTAATCGCGGTTGTAGCCGCCGAGGATTTCCAGCCGCGTTTCCAGCTGCGCGTAGCGCTTGAGCAGCGATGCGTCATCCGGCTTGCGCGTCATCTCGTCGGTCAGCGCGTCCATTGCTGCCGCAACTTCGTCGGACTCCTTGAACGCCAGACGGAGAATGTCCTCCACGGTCGATTCCGGCGGAAAATCCGGCATCTGGTCAATGACACCGGCGGTTCGTCCCTGTCCGAACGCAACGTGTCCGCCGTCATACGACAGCCGGCCGGTCAAAATATTGAGCAAAGTGGTCTTTCCGGCGCCGTTTGCGCCTAAAATAGCAACCTTTTCGCCCGGTTGAATGTCGAACGAGATGTCCTTGAGGATCAGGCGGTCACCATAATATTTGGTCAGGTTTTGTACGGTAATATCTGCCACGGAGAGAACTCCTTTCAATGCACTTTTATTCAGCTTATATTATAGCACAATGTGCCCCATAATAGGAGAGAAAACCTGCATAATTTGCAGATTTTTGCGCGGTTTTCTCTGCCCGAAAACACAAAAAAGCTGTCTCAAAAGACAGCTTTTTATGGGAATTCAGAGCAGCAGCGGCAGCAGCTCTTCCACACGGTCGACCACATGCTTCGCGCCTGCGTCCTCCAGCTCCTCTCGGTCGCCAAAGCCGAACGTCACGCCGATGCAGTCAATGCCGCATTGCTTCGCGCCTTCCACGTCATGCAGGCGGTCACCGACCAGCACAGCCTGTGACAGATCCTGCACCCGCAGACGGTCGAGCGCCTGCTGCGTAACCTGTGCCTTCGTGCCGATCGTGCCATCCAGCGTTGCGCCGGAAACCACGGTAAAATACTGGTCAATATTAAAATATTTGACGATTTTATCAATGAAAAACGCTGGTTTGGACGATGCAGTAGACAGGGCCTTTCCGGCGTCCGTCAAGGCCTTCAGCAGCTCCGGAATCCCGTTGTAGAGCATGTTCTCCTTCCAGCCTACTACACCGAACCGCTCGCGGTAAAACGCAATGGCCTGCTTGGCCTGCGCGTCGTCAAATCCATAGCTGCGGCGGAACTCATCGTACAGCGGAGGACCGATAAAGCGTTCCAGCGGTTTCAGCTCCGGCTCGTGGATGCCCATTTTATCCAGCGCATACTGCACCGATTTAGTAATGCCCTCGCGTGAATCGGTAAGTGTGCCATCCAAATCAAATAAAATATACTGATACATCGGCGCTTTTCCTCTCAGTAGTATAGAAAAAGCAGCAACTTTCGTTGCTGCTTAGATGTAGGCGT
>NZ_JAQCWA010000039.1:0-14918 GCF_027684505.1 Butyricicoccus sp. AF18-9LB | reverse complement strand
CTGGACTGCGTTATCGCGGCAATCGGCACCAGCCCGAACCCACTGATCCGTCACACGACTCCGGGTCTGGATACCAACCGCAAGGGCTGCATTGTTGCTGATGACGAGCACGGCATCACCTCCAAGGATGGCGCAGGCAAGCGCGCTGCGGCTGCGATGGACGAGTACATTAAGAATAAGAACAAGTAATTTCTGCTTGATATGAGGAAAACCAGGTTGTGCATTAAGCCGCAACCTGGTTTTTGCAGTGCGTTCGATATGGCAGCGACAAGGAAGCCGGGTGCCAGCCAAAAACTGACGGAAAACTCCAAAACCGACGAACAGAAATCATATAGCAGGCCGTATAGGGACGGACGAGAGTACTGCTCAATACAAAGTCCGGTGCTGCTCGAACTGCTCGCGGTTGCGGCACTCATCATGACAAATTTCCTCTCTAATGTGGTGACAATGGTGCTGTTCTTCAATATCGGTCTGGCGCTGCTCTCCGGTTCCAAAATGCATCTGGGAGCGTTCGCCGCTGTCATCGGTGTCGCAGCATCTATGGCATCTCTGACGCCGTCCGCGTGCGCGCCGGCACCGCTCATCTTCGGACCGGGGCATGTGACGGTCCGCGGTGTGCTCAAGGCGAACCTCGTGTTCCTTGTGCTGTCTCTTGCAGCCTGTCTTGTTGTGGTCTATCCGCTCGCCTCTGCGGTGTTTGGATAAGAAAAGCATTTGCGCAGATAAAATCCCCTTTGATGCCGGCCCGGTATCAGGGGGATTGTCTGTTTTTGTTCGTTCGGACGGGAATACCAGTGAATGGTTCTGATAACAGCAGGTTTTATGCAAAACACAGCGCTCAGCGCGCCGAAAAATGTATGGGTCTAAATTCACATCTTCGGGTGCCATCGCCGCACCCATGTTGGCCGCGTCCTTGACGCCCATTTCGACCATTTTGCCGAACAGGACATGTGTCACGCGCACATCGCACGGCTCCGCGCCGTTCGGCACCGGCTCACTGCCGAGAATAGCCGCGCCTGCCGCAGTAGTCGTCCATTGTGCGGTTGGTGTGCGCTGCCCGCCGTAGGCCAGCGGAAAACGGTACTGCCGCTCTGCCGAGCAGAAATGCGAGGAAGCTGCCGCAAGCAGGCGGTCTGCCGCGCCGCTCTCGACCAGACAGCCGCCGAGCGCAAGACCCTGTGCCATCGTTGAGCATGCACCGTACTGTCCGAGATAGGGCACATTCGCGTGCATGGACGCTAAAAACGAGCCGATGCACTGGTTGAGCAGATCGCCTGCAAGGATCAGGTCGAGCGAACGCTCGGGCAAGGTGGCTTTGCGCAGCGCAAGCCGGATGGCGGTCTTTTGCAGCTCGCTCTCTGCCAGTTCCCACGAGCGCTGCCCCATCCGGTCATTCTTCGCCACATAGTCAAACCGCTCACCGAGCGGGCCTTCGCCCTCTTTTTTGCCGACTGCCGCCGCGTGTCCGAGCAGATACGGTCGGTTTTCGAGCGCAAGCGTGCGCTTGCCGATGCGCTTTATCATACCGAACCGCCTCCCGTCAAAAACAGAATGAGACCGTAGATGACGCTTGCCGAAATGCCGTACACCAGCACCGGTCCCGCGATAACGAACAGCTTTGCACCCAGACCGAGGATCAGTCCCTCGCTTTTGAACTCCATCGCCGGAGAAACAATGGCGTTTGCAAAGCCGGTGATCGGTACAATCGTGCCTGCTCCCGCATATTTTGCAAGCTTTTCGTACAAATGCAGGCAGGTGAGCAGGGCACCGAGAAACACCATTGTGATGGCGGTCGCGGCGGCTGTGTCCTCGGTATCCAGTCCGCGGGAGAGCCACAGCTGCCGCACACCCTCGCCGGCCGTGCAGATCGCACCGCCGATGAGAAACGCCAGCAGGCAGTCGCGCCACAGCGGCGAATTCGGGCTTTTGCGTTCGAGCAGCTGTTGATAGGTTTGTTTATCCAGTTTCATGCAAGGTTCCCCTTTCTGTACGCGTAGTTTGCCCAGCCGTTCCGGGATTATCCATCTGACCCTGTAAAATAAATGCGAACTGACCATTTTCGACAGACCATATTCGCGGTATGATAAATAAAACATATCAGATCAGGGGGATTTATGATGGAATCCAAGAAAAAAGCGTTTTCGCTGTACGACATCGTGATGATCGGTCTGATGGCGGCAGTGGTATTCGTTGTTACCATGTTCCTGTCCATCCGCATTCCGACGCCGACAGGCACCACCATGATCAAGCTCGCAAACGCGTTCGTGCTGCTGTGCGGCCTGCTGCTCGGACCGGTTCGCGGCGGTCTTGCAGCCGGTATCGGCTCGATGATCTTCGACCTGATGACGCCGGAGTACGCACCGGAGGCGTGGATCACCTTCCTGCGTTTCTTCCTGATGGCATGGCTGTGCGGCGTGATCGCTTACGCCGGTGCTGCTGCCGCAAAGAAATTTGCGCGCAACCTTGTGGCGTGCCTTGCAGGTGCGGTGTTCTCGTCGCTGCTGTACATGCTCAAGGGCATTATTGAGCTGATGATCGGCGGCAGTGCTCTGGTTCCGGCTTTTGTGGCCAATATTCCGAAGCTGATGACCTCGCCTCCGAATATCATTATCGCGGTAGTTGTTGCAATGGCGCTTCTGCCGGCGCTGCAGAAGGCGATGAATTCGACCTCGTTCGGTCACCATATGGCAGAAAAGTAAGCAAATCCGTTGAGAAACGCGCCTGTCGGTTATCGGCAGGCGCGTTTCCCATGCTTTGCAGAAAGTCGGATTTCGTGGTATACTGTAATCATCTAAAGAAAAGCACAGCGAGGAGGAAAACAGTATGGCGGATTTTGTATCGCATCATCTATTCGGCAGGCAGGCACTGACGGTGTTTCCCGCACCGGCGCAGCGGGCAGCGGCATGCCGTCCGGCGTGCTTTTTCTGGGGGTGTCAGGGACCGGACCCGCTGTTTTACCGGAAAATCCTGTTTGGCAGTCCGCTGCACAAGCTGGGCAACCGCATGCACTCGGAGAAAACGGATGAGCTGTTTGCGGCGCTCTCGCGTGCGGTGCGCGACCTGAGCGGTGACGCGCAGGAAATCGCAGCGGCGTATTTCTACGGCTTCGTTTGCCATTATGCGCTCGACAGCGAGATTCATCCCTATGTTTACTGCCAACAGGTGCGGTTCTGTGCTGAAAATTCAAAGCTGTCCGCATCGGCGGTGCACAGCCGCATTGAAAGTGACATTGACTATCTGCTCTATGAACGCGCATGCCATCGCCCCATCACCGAGTTCGATCCGGAGGAACGCTACCGGCTTTCGCCGGTCGAGCAGGCGGTGCTGTCGGTTGTGCTGCACGCGGTGCTCAAAACCGTGTACGGAGCCGATGTTTCCACGCATGATCTGCGTCGTTCATTCGTGGAAATGACCTCGTGGGAGAGTTTTCTCTATTCGGAGAGCCGCGCCGTCTATCGCGGAGCGAAAAAGGCGGAAGCCTTGCTCGGTCGAGGCGCCCTGCTCACCGGTCACATGAAGCTCGAGCGTCCGGCGTGGGATGTGCTCAATCTGGCTCATCAGCCGTGGCATAACCTGTGGAAACCGGACGAAACCCGCACGGATTCCGTTCCGGAGCTGTTCGGTCTGGCGCGTATTCGTGCCGCCTCGCTCGCCGGACAGTACGCCGCGCAGTTTGACGCAGGCTGGCTGATGCACTATCACTTTGATGAGCCGTTCGACAGCGGCAACCCGAAAAAATGATAATGAAAAATAAAATGTGAGTGCATTTTTCATTTGTCATTGCGATTGCAAGGGAAAAAGACTGTAAAAGACAAAAGGCGCCTGAAAAGGCGTCTTTTGTGAGGCTGTCGAAAAACTATCGTTTTCCGAGCAGCCTCTCGTTCGAAACCACGCTTTCGAGCGAATACTGAAGAAAAACCGCGCCCTAACGGGCACATTTTTTCTTCCCTTGTATAAAAAGTCAGGTACACGCCCCGACTTTTTATGAATTTGCTTCGCAAATTCTATTTTATGCGTGCTGCCGCACGAAGCGTAAAAATTAAAATAATACTTTTTTGACAAACTGACAAAAGACGCCTGAAAAGGCGTCTTTTCTGTTAGACACCGCTACTTTTGTGTTAGTCACGGCTATTTTTGACCTGATTTCTTTGCAATACGGCAATGCCTGTGGTAAAATTGTAGGAAATCCGAAAGGAGGTGCAGCGACCGTGCAGTATGTGCTGTACTATTTTATTGCAGTCAGCGTCATCGGCGCGATTGTCTGTATTTACGATAAGCTCGCCGCGGCTCGCGGCTGGAGGCGTGTGCCCGAGCGCACGCTGTTTTTCTGGGCGCTGATTGGCGGCGGGCCGGGCGTGTACGCCACCATGCTCATCATCCGTCACAAGACCCTGCACCATATTTTCATGCTCGGCATACCGGCAATTATGGTTCTACAGGGAGCAATTATTGTTGGTGTTTATAACATTCTGTATATGAAGGGACTGCTATGACAAACGCACTTATCCATATTTTCATCCGCGATGCGGAAAACACCGGCGATTCGCAGGTGCGTGAAAAATTCGGCGTGCTGTCCGGCGCGGTCGGACTGGCATGCAACCTGTTCCTGTTTGCACTCAAGCTGATCATTGGTCTGCTTACAGGGTCGATTTCCATCGCGGCGGACGCATTCAACAACCTGTCGGACGGTCTGTCCTGCCTGATTTCCATTGTCGGCTTCAAGGTTTCCGGCAAGGAGCCGGATGCGAAGCACCCGTTCGGCTACGGACGTACCGAGTACATCGCGGGACTGATCGTCTCGTTCATCATCATTCTGGTCGGCTTCGAGTTTTTCAAAACCTCGCTCGACCGCATTCTGCATCCGGCTGCCGTAGCGTTCTCGGCGGTGCTGATGGGAATTCTTGCCGTATCCATGCTGGTTAAGCTGTGGATGGGCGCATTCAACGTCAATATCGGCCGCAGAATCGATTCTCCGGTGCTGATGGCTGCCGGTCAGGACAGCCGTAATGATGTTATCACCACGGCTGTTGTCGTACTCGGCATGGTAGCCGGCCGGTTTACCACGCTGCCGGTGGACGGCTATGTGGGCGTTGCCGTTGCCGCGTTCATTCTCTGGTCGGGCATCGGCATTGCGAAGGATACGGTTGCGCCGCTGCTCGGCGAAGCCGCCGATCCGGTGGTTGCCCGCAATATCCGGCGGATTGTAATGGAATCCGACCATATTGTCGGCGTACACGATATGATCATCCACAACTACGGCGCAGGACGCTCGATTGCGTCGCTGCATGCTGAGGTGCCGAGTGACTCGGACTTTGTGGCTGTGCACGAGGAAATCGACGAGGCCGAAAAGCGTGTCTGGCAGCAGACCGGTGTGTATCTAGTCATTCACATGGATCCGATCGATATCAATAATGCGTATGTCAACGCGCTGCGTGAGCAGACCGACGGCGTGCTCCGTGAGATCGACGGACAGCTTACCATGCACGACTTCCGCGTAGTGGACGGCAAACGCCAGATCAACCTGATTTTCGACGTTGTTGTGCCGTTTTCCTATGATGAGGATGCCAAACGCGACCTGCTGATGAAGATCTATGACAGCCTGAAAGCGATCGACTCGCGCTATAATCCGGTTGTAACGCTCGATCATCAGATGTGATAAGAAAATAATAAGCAGAAAAAGGAGGTGCTTTCGCATCTCCTTTTTCTGCTAAAAATAGCATAGAAAAACGGTAGGAAACAAAATAATCCGCGAAAACGGCAAGTTATCATTGCAATAACCCGAAAATTTGCTATAATGAAGATAGCGTTTTTACGCTTTATCAGATAACATTATTGTTTGGGGGAATTTAAGTGAGCTTTTTCTCGGGCCTGCTTTCCGCACTTCCCGGTGCAGTGGCGCAGGGTTTGATCTGGGGACTGATGGCGATCGGCGTATTCATCACCTTTAAGGTGCTCGATCTGGCCGACCTGACCGTCGATGGTACGATGGCGACCGGCGGTGCGGTGTGCATCGTTATGATGACGCACGGCGCGAATGTATGGGTGGCAATGCTGTGCGCTTTCCTTGCCGGCATGCTGGCCGGACTGATTACCGGTATTCTGCATACCTGTATGGGTATTCCGGCGATTCTGGCCGGTATTTTGACACAGCTGGCGCTGTTCTCCATTAACCTGCGCATTATGGACAAAAAAGCAAATGTAGCGATCAATCCGGACAACTACAAGCTGCTTGTATCGCTGCGCAACGTCAAGAAGCTGACTATCGAAAATCCGATTTTCGTTGCGGCTGTCTTTACGATTGTGGTTATCGCGCTGCTGTACTGGTTCTTCGGTACGGCGCTCGGCTGCTCCATCCGTGCGACCGGCGCAAACCCGAACATGAGCCGTGCACAGGGCATCAACGTGGATTTTGTCAAGGTGCTCGGCCTGATGCTGTCCAACGGTCTGGTTGCGCTGGCAAGTGCGCTGTACTGCCAGTATCAGGGCTTCGCGGATGTCAACGCCGGCCGTGGCGCTATCGTTATCGGCCTTGCCGCTGTCATCATCGGTGAGGTGCTATTCAGCCGTATTTTCCGCAACTTTGCGCTGCGCCTGCTCGGCGTATCGCTCGGTGCGGTTGTGTACTATCTGGTTATTCAGGTGGTCCTCAACCTCGGCCTGAACACCAACGACCTGAAGCTGATCTCGGCTTTCGTCGTTGCAATCTTCCTTGCTGTTCCGTACTGGAAGGGCAAGTATTTCCGCGGTGCAGCCAAGAGTGCCGCAAAGACTGATGCGAAGGAGGCCAAGTAACATGCTGCAGCTCAAAGGGATTTACAAGACCTTCAACGCGGGCACGGTAAACGAAAAGCGTGCCATTGACAACCTGAACCTGACCCTGGAGGACGGCGATTTTGTCACCATCATCGGCGGCAACGGCGCCGGCAAGTCCACCACGCTGAACCTGATCGCAGGCGTGTATCCGGTGGATGCGGGCATGATTCATCTGAACGGCTACGATCTGACCAATTTGCCCGAGCATAAGCGCGCGCGTTTCCTCGGCCGCGTATTTCAGGACCCGATGATGGGTACTGCCGCTACCATGGGTATCGAGGAGAATCTGGCGTTGGCATACCGCCGCGGTCAGAAGCGCGGCCTCGGCTCCGGTATCACGAACGAGGAACGCGAGCTGTATCGTGAAAAGCTGGCAACGCTCGGTCTGGGACTGGAGAACCGCATGACCAGTAAGGTCGGTCTGCTGTCCGGCGGTCAGCGTCAGGCACTGACCCTGCTGATGGCCACCCTGCGCAAGCCGGATCTGCTGCTGCTCGACGAGCATACCGCAGCGCTCGATCCGAAAACCGCAGATAAGGTGCTGCAGATCACCGAAGAGATCGTCGCACGCGACAACCTCACCACACTGATGGTAACGCATAACATGAAGAACGCCATCCAGTACGGCAACCGTCTGATTATGATGGATGCCGGTCGCGTTGTCGTTGATATCCGCGGTGAGGAAAAGAAGAACCTTACCGTCCGCGACCTGCTCGAGAAGTTCAATATCGAGAGCGACCGTATGCTGCTCAGCGAATAAGGCGAATAGAAAGACCCCGGAACCTGGTTTCGGGGTCTTTTTGTGTTCATTTTTCATTTTCCAATCGCAATTCTCCATTGATTTGCCAACCGAGCGGTGTCCGCTGGAACAAAGCATTGTGCAGCCCTGTCAGTGCCTGCCATGTGGCTCGATCGGTAATGCCGGTCTCGGGCAGCTGAAAAATTTTCTGTGCATGTCTGACAGCGGACTGTGTATCCGCATCGTACTCGCCGGTGAGCGGCACGGCGGCAATCCGGTTATAATGCGGCGCAGTTTCGCCCAGCATGAGCTGGAGCACATACACCGTGGGACTTTTCGCGCCCGGCTTCAGCACGGCATCGCTCTCCGGCGGGAAGAATGCCGTCTGCATGGGAAGTGCATCGGCGGCGATAAGCGCGGCATATGTAGCGTAGATGGCGTTCCATGTGCGCTGGTCGGCGATGCCCGTCACCGGAAGGCAGTTCTGCTGCTGGTATTCGCGCACGGCAGCGGCAGTCTTTGCATCCCAGATGCCGTCCGGCACGAGCGGTGCAGCACTGCCCTCAGCCTGCTGAATACGCCGCAGAAAGGTCTGCAAATCGAAAATATGGCTGCATTTTTGTGCATCGGTGTACAATCACGTTGCCTCCTCTCCAACGGGATAGCCGGGATACTGTCCTCTGGCACTCTGGCTGCCGACCAGCACGGTTTCGGCGAGATCAGCCATGCCTTCCCAGGTCAGCGGGCCGATAGCGCCCGTGGTGGGCAGACCGAGCAGCGACTGGATGACTGACACCGAGGACTCGGTCGCGTCTCCGAAAATGCCGTCTACCGTGACAGCGGGCACTTCGGCGTAGCCGCGGGCGATGATGTTGATGAGCTGCTGCGCCTGCCGCACGGCTTCGCCGCGCATCCCCTTGACGAGAAAGGTTTCCGGCAGGCCGATAAATTCTTCGAGCCACTCCTGCTCAGGCTGGGCGAGCAGCACGGATTGGTAGGTGGAAAGCAGGGAATACCACGTCTCTCGATCCACCACACCGGTGATGGGCAGGCCGACAAGCCGCTGATACGCAGCCACGGCTTCGCGGGTCTGCGGACCGAAAATACCGTCGATTTGTCCCGCCTGCCAGCGCGGCAGAGCGTCATAAAACTCGCCGACGATGGCAAGCAAATACTGCAAAAGCTGTACGCCCGGGCCGCTCATGCCCTCGGTCAGCCGTTCGGGATACTGGCGGGAGATCTCACTGAGGGTCAGTCCCTCGCTGTTGAGCTCGCTCAGGCGCTTGACATTATTATAAATGAACGCGATGCGGTACCATGTTGCCGGGCCGACAAGACCGTCCTCGGTGAGGTTGAACTGCCGCTGGAACGCCCGCACGGCGCGTTCGGTGTCCGCGCTGAACACGCCGTCTGTGGGATAGATTTTCGGAATGTTCGGGAAATTGGTTGAAATGCGGTTAAGGCGCGTTTGAATCGTGCGGACATCCTCGGAAAAATCGCCAAGCCGCAGCGTTACACCGGGAAATGACCCGCCGAGATTGGGCGAGAGCGGTGCACCGGTGACGAAATTGATGTCGCTGCCGTAAAACGACTGCAAGATCTGCTCGGCGGAAAGTCCCTGCTCGGCCAGCGGCACGGTTCCCCACTGGCTAAGCCCGCCCGGACAGGTGACGGTCGTGCCGTTGCAGTATTGCGTGAACAGCGGCTCGATGGAATCGCCGCGGGTGAGGTAAGTGCCGATCATATCGTCTACGATGGTGGAAATATTCTCGAAAATATCCCGTCCGGGCACAAAGGACTGGTCATACCGCGTGGAATTGGTGATGTCAAAATCGTAGCCTTGCGCGCGGTACCATTCGGTGAATACACGGTTGAGCACATAGGACATTTGTGCGTACACGTTGGCGCGGATGGCCTGCTCGGGCCAGGTCGGATAAATCTCGGACGAGGCAACATTTTTGATGTAATCGGCAAACGGTACGGTGATATTCTGCGCATTCGAGGACGGCGCACCGAGGTGCACCGTGATGGTTTCCGGTATGGAAACATAGGGTTCGGGCAAAGCAATCCCTCCTTTTACGGATTCTCCGGCAACTCGGGATCGAGTGCCTGCGGCGCACCGGTGGCGGTCAGGTCGGTCTGCGCGAAGCTCTGGTTTTCCGCGAGCGGTGTAAGCGCCACGGGCAGCATGGTCGGCACGCCGGAGAACATGGCGATGTGCAGTGCGGTCAGCGGCGTGTAGCCCTCGGCGGAGATTTCGACCGTGTAGACCGCAAACGGCGGACCGCTGCCCGGACTCAGCGAGTTGCTGCGCGGCGGCGTTGTCAGTATCATGGACGGCGTCATGCCGCCGGAGTCGGTCGTGACCGAGTAAAGCAGCGTGCGCATGCCGGTATCATCCGGCGCGGTGGAGACCGAAACGATGGCGTTTTCAAGCGGCAGTGCACCTAATGCGGTCGTGACGAGTACACGCAGTTCGGCGGTGCCGTCGGTCAGTTCAGCCATGAAAAAACCTCCTTGTCAGCAGGTGAAAAAACAGATATACTAAAGGTAACAGCCGCAAAGGCGGCAAAATCTCGAAAGGCGGGGACAGTATGCAGGATTACAAAACAATGATCTCCATGTGTGCAGAGCAGGAGGAGAAGTTTCAGTTTGAGCATTTTTCACGCGAGGATGCGCTGAAAATCGGCCTCAAGCTGCATGAAAACGCAAAGGAGCAGCCGGTTGCGGTTGAGATTACGGTGAACGGTCTGGTCGTGTTCCGCTGCTTCGGTGAGGGCGCAAAGCCGGACAGCGAACTGTGGCTCGCGCGCAAGCGCAATGCGGTTGACCTGATGGAAACGTCCTCGCTGCGGTTTTTCGCAGAGCTGGAGGACGCAGGTGAGACCTTCGCGGACCGCAAGCTCGACCCGAACGAGTACGCCGCAGGCGGCGGTTTCCCGATCCGGCTGCGCGGCACCGGCGTGATCGGTTCCATCTGCGTTTCCGGCTATCCGGATCATGTGGATGATCATCAGCTTATCATTAACACACTGGCGGAGTATTTCGCATAATTGAGCATTTTAAATGGGGAATGGAAGATGAACGTATCGTTTTTCATTCTCCATTATTTTTATACTATTTTGACATGATAATGCCGAAACCATCGGTCAAGCTGGATGATATACGCGAAAATCTGCGGGGTGCGCATCAGCTGTCCGAACCACGGTTCGGTAAGGCTTTCCGGCCGCTGCATGAGTTTTTGCACGGCATTCCGGTCGAACAGGGAAGCGGTGACCGAGGTGTTATCCTCGAAAATACGGCGGACATAGTCCGCGCACAAGCGGGTATAAACCGGATGAAAGGTTTTCGGATACGGACTTTTCTTGCGGTAAACGATCTCTTTGGGCAGTTCATCGACGAACGCGCGGCGCACGATGCCCTTTTCGCGTCCCTCGAGCGATTTGAAGTCCCACGGCATGTTATAGGCATACTCGACAATGCGGTGGTCGCAGAAGGGCACGCGAACCTCAAGACCGGAGTACATGCTCATGCGATCCTTGCGGTCGAGCAGGGTCGCCATGAACCAGTCGAGATTGAGCACGAACATTTCACGCATCCGGGCTGCTTTTTTGTCATCGGACGACAGCTTTGGCGCACGATCGCAGGTGTCGCGGTAGTGCTGGCGCACAAATTCCTCGCCATTTCTAACGGCATCCGGTGTGAGCAGACCCAGACGCAGACCGACCGACCGTGACCACGGAAACGTATCTTCAAACAGAATTTCCTCACGGTGGTACCACGGATAGCCGCCGAATAACTCGTCAGCGCACTCGCCGGACAGGCAAACGGTGGTTCCGCCGCGCTTGACGGCCGCACAGAACAGCAGCAGGGAGGAGTCTACATCGGCCATGCCGGGCAGCGCACGCGCATCCGTCGCGGGGAGCAGGGCCGCGCACAGTGCCTCCGGTTCGAGCACAACGCGATGATGGTGCGTACCGAGAAAATCCACCATTTGATCAATATACGAATCGTCACTATTGGGCTGAAATATACTCTTTGTAAAATATTTATCGTTGTCCCGATAATCCACCGACCAGGTATGCAGCGTTTCGCTGCGGGCCGCGTAATCTTTCGCCGCCAGCATGGACAGGATGGACGAATCCAGTCCGCCGGACAGGAAACACGCCAGCGGCACATCGCTGACCAACTGACGGCGGGCGGCATCGCAGATGAGCGTGTGCGTGTGCTCGATGGTAGTCGGCAGGTCGTCCTCATGCTCGTGCGCCTCGAGCTTCCAGTAGGTGTGATCGGTGAAGGCTTCCGGCGTAAGAATCGCAAAATGCCCGGGCATAAGGGAGAAAATCTGCCGAAAAACACCGGATTCCGGCGGGCGAGCCGGACCGAGCAGCAGCAGCGTGCGCAGACCATCCTCGTCGAGCGCAGGCTCGATCTCCGGATGGCAGAGTACGGTGTCAATGGTCGAACCGAAGGTCAGACCGTTGCGGATGGGAGCGAAAAACAGCGGTTTCACGCCCAGTCGGTCGCGGCAGAGCGTCAGTCGGCGCTCGCGTTTCTCCCAGATGGCAAAGGCGAAAATGCCGTTCAGCCGCGCAAATGCGTCGGTTTTCCACTCGAGATAGGCGTGCAGCAGCACTTCAGTGTCCGAATGTCCGACAAACTCGTGCCCGCGTGACATAAGTTCTCTACGCAATTCCGGTGTGTTATATAACTCTCCGTTATATATAAGGATAGTATTCCTGTCGGGAGAGCACATTGGCTGCTTGCCGCCCTCCGGATCAATGACGATCAGCCGCCGATGGATAAGCGCTGTGTCCTCGTCAAAATACGTGCCTTCGGCATCCGGGCCGCGCGGCGTGAGCGTGCGCTTCATGCCGTGCAGGATGGGTCCGCCGCGGCGTGCATCCCGTTCAAAATCCACAAAACCGCCGATACCACACATAGGCAGTTCCTCCTGAAAATAGTGATTTCTTTCTTTTATATGCACTCGAAACGGGAAATATGAGGTGGAATCCGAAATTTTCTTAAAAAGGAAAGCGTTGGCGGAAAAATGCGCGGTTTGCGTGCGATCTGCGTTCATTTATGCCGAGTATTGGAAGAAACGCACAAAATTTGGCGGCAGGATTTTATCAGTAAAAAGAATGTTAAATCCTTGACAAATGGTTTTCGGACGATATAATAGAGATAGACATGCTCCAAACAAGGGTATCGCTGGACGCGGCGCTGCGGCCACTGACCGTGTGCGCTGTGTTTTTGTGCGTATCCGCATTACTTATTTATTTGGGAGGTTTATGGCATGGATTTTAGGCTTACAAAAGAAGAAGCACTGTTCCAGAAGATGTGCCGCGAGTTCGCTCTGAACGAAGTAGAGCCGATCGCAGCTGAGATCGATGCGGAAGAGCGCTATCCGGAGGAAACCGTTCAGAAGCTGATGAAGTACGGCCTGATGGGCATTCAGTTCCCGAAGGAAGTCGGCGGCTCCGGCGGTAACTATATCTGCTATTCTATCGCTATCGAAGAGATGAGCCGCGTATGCGGTACCACCGGCGGCATCATGTCCGCTCACGGCACCCTGGGTGCTTGGCCGATTTACGCTTTCGGCACCCCGGAGCAGAAGGAAAAGTGGCTGCGCCCGCTGATCGAGCCGAAGGAAGGCGCCAAGATCGGTGCATTCGGCCTGACCGAGCCGAACGCAGGTACTGACTCCGCTGCACAGCAGACCATGGCTGTTAAGCAGGAGGACGGCTCCTACATCATGAACGGCTCCAAGGTGTTCATCACCGGCGGCGGCCGTGCAGATACCTACGTTGTATTTGCTATGACCGACAAGACCAAGGGCAACAAGGGCATTTCTGCGTTCATCGTTGACAAGGACGACCCGGGCTTCTCTATCGGCAAGATCGAGCACAAGATGGGCATCCGTGGTTCTCAGACCGCTGAGCTGATCTTTGAGGACGTTCATCTGCCGGCAGACCGTCTGCTGGGCAAGGAGAACGGCGGCTTTAAGATCGCTATGATGACCCTGGACGGCGGCCGTATCGGTATCGCTTCTCAGGCACTGGGTATCGCGCAGGGCGCTCTGGATAAGGCTATCCAGTACATGAAGGAGCGCGTACAGTTCGGCAAGACTCTGGACAAGTTCCAGGGCCTGCAGTGGATGGTAGCTGACATGGCAACCCAGATCGACGCTGCTCGTCTGCTGGTTCGCCGTGCTGCATTCAACCACGATGTTGGTCTGCCGTTCACCAAGGAAGCTGCTATGGCTAAGCTGTACGCTTCTGAGGTTGCAATGGACGTTACCACCAAGTGCGTACAGATTTACGGCGGCTACGGTTACATCCGTGAGTACCCGATGGAGCGCATGATGCGTGACGCTAAGATCACCGAGATCTACGAGGGCACTTCTCAGGTTCAGAGAATGGTCATCGCTGGTCAGGTTCTGCGCTAAGAAAAGGAGGAAAACTGAACTATGAAGGCAATTGTTTGTGTAAAGCAGGTTCCGGATACCTCCGGCAAGGTTGCTGTTAATCCCGATGGCACCCTGAATCGTGCATCCATGCAGACCATCACCAACCCGGACGACCTGAACGCTGTAGAGGCTGCTCTGAAGCTGAAGGACGCTACCGGCTGCAAGGTCGTTGTTATCACCATGGGTCCTCCCCCGGCAGAGGGCATGCTGCGTGAGCTGATCGCTCGCGGTGCTGATGAAGGCGTTCTGGTTTCCGCTCGTGAGTTCGGCGGTTCCGATACCTTTGCTACTTCCCAGATCCTGGCTGCTGCTGTTAAGAAGGTTGGCCTGGAGAAGGACGACATCGTATTCTGCGGCCGTCAGGCTATCGACGGTGATACCGCTCAGGTTGGTTCTCAGATCGCTGAGAAGCTGGACATCCCGCAGGTTTCCTACGTTGCCGGCATCGAGAAGGATGGCGACAAGGTTGTTGTTAAGCGTATGCTCGAGGACGGCCACATGACCATCGAGACCCAGACCCCGTGCCTGCTGACCTGCATTAAGGAGCTGAACGAGCCCCGCTACATGTCCCTCGGCGGCATCATGGACTGCTACTCCGCTCCGGTTTCCGTATATGATTACAACACCCTGAAGGACGATCCGCTGATCGATCCGACCACCATTGGTCTGAAGGGTTCTCCCACCAATATCTTCAAGTCTTTCACTCCCCCGCAGAAGGGTCAGGGCAAGATGCTCGAGGGCGCTGACAAGGCTACCTGTGAGACTCTGGCGGCTGAACTGCTGAAGAAGCATATTATCTGATTGAAAGGAGAACAGAACAATGGCTGATTTTAATAACACCAACCTCGCCGATTTTTCCGGCGTATGGGTATTCTGTGAGCAGCGCCAGGGCGAGCT
>NZ_JAQCWA010000038.1:2782-16506 GCF_027684505.1 Butyricicoccus sp. AF18-9LB | reverse complement strand
CGCCGTCCGCAGACGGCGAATCCCCCCGCTGAGGTTCAGCGGAAAACTTCCCGCCCGGAAAGGGCGAACCCGCCTGCGGCAGTTCGAGCACCCCGGTCCGCTGGTGCAGAAAAGGAGCCGCCCGTCAGGGGCGAACACGCTAACGCAGTTCGCGCACCCCGGCTTTCCGGTGCAGAAAAAGGAGCCGCCCCGTCAGGGCGAACACGCCTGCGGCAGTTCGAGTGCCCCGCTGGGTCGGTGCAGAAAAGGAGCCGCCCATTAGGGGCGAACACGCTAACGCAGTTCGCGCACCCCGGCTTTCCGGTGCAGAAAAGGAGCCGCCCCGTCAGGGCGAACCCGCCTGCGGCAGTTCGAGCACCCCGGTCCGCCGGGGCAGAAAAAGGTGCCGCCCGTTAGGGCCGAACCCGCCTGCGGCAGTTCGTATGCCCCGGTCAACCAGTGCAGGAAAGCGCCGAGTTCCACCGCGATAAAATTTTTCAAGAAAATATGCGTTACCCTCTTGCAAAATACGCGAAAATAGGGTATTATATACAAGCACTGTTTTGTATGAACAGTCGAATAATGCTTAATGATGTAAAAAATACTATTATTTGGAGGCATAGCGATTATGACCGCAGGTGAATTTCGTAACGGCGTAACTTTTGAAATGGACGGTCAGGTACAGCAGGTTATTGAGTTCCAGCATGTAAAGCCGGGCAAGGGCGCTGCTTTTGTTCGTGTCAAGATGAAGAACGTCGTAACCGGTGCGGTTACTGAGACCTCCTTCAACCCGACTGCTAAGTTCGAGGAGGCTTTCGTAGAGCGCCGCGAGATGCAGTATCTGTACAATGAAGGCGACCTGTACTACTTCATGGACAACGAGACCTACGAGCAGATTCCGATTAGCAAGGATACTCTGGGCGATGATTTCCGCTTCGTGAAGGAGAACGAGAACGTTAAGGTTCTTTCCTACAAGGGCAGCGTTTTCGCAGTTGAGCCGCCGCTGTTCGTTGAGCTCGAGATCACTGAGACCGAGCCGGGCGTTAAGGGCAACACTGCTACTAACGTACTCAAGCCCGCTACCGTTGAGACCGGTGCTGTTGTTAAGGTTCCGATCTTTATCGAGCAGGGTGAGCGCATCCAGATCGACACCCGTACCGGTGAGTATCTGGGCCGCAGCAAGACCAAGTAAAAACTTGCAGCCAGCAGGGATGGCAGCCGCCGTCCCTGATTTGGACATTTAGCTCAGCTGGAAGAGCATCCGCTTGACGTGCGGAAGGTCAGCGGTTCGAACCCGTTAATGTCCACCACCAAGCCACTCATTTTGAGTGGCTTTTTCTTTTGTCTGCACAAAAAGCAGCTGAGACCCCACATCTCAGCTGCTTCTATTTCGTCCCACATTTTGCTTTTACTCTCTGTGCTGCCGCTATCCTTCGGCAGCTGCCTTTTATTGCTCGGTCTCGCGGATATATTTGAAAACCGAGTGCTCCAGATAAAATTGCACGTCACCTTCTGTCAGCTCATACGGCTTGTGGCCGTCAACGCACAGCCAGTATCGTCCGTCCGCACTTTGCTTGAGATAGGCATTCTCGTCGTTAAAATAGACGGTCGAGCTGCTGTCAGGCTCGGCCGGCGGCTCGAATGCCGGCTGCGGCAGCACTGCATACGACAGTGCCAGCAGGACGGCAAAGCTGCCGATGAGTACGGCGCTTGCGGTTCGGTCGTTCGGCTGCTCCGCGCAGGCGAGCACGGCGGTGAACCGCTCCCGCATGGCCTTGTCCGCCTCGGCGCGAAACAGGGCCGTGGACGGCTGCGGCACCGGCTGCTGTGTGCAGCCTTGCTTCATTGCGGCGAGGATGGCGCGCAGATAGGCTGTACGTTCCTGTGCGTTCAGCGTCTGTGCAATCGCACGGTCGCATTTAAGCTCAAGCGTCTGTTCCAAATCCTTTTGCAGCAGGTATACGATCGGATTCCACCAGAAAATGATGCAGTACAGCGTTACGAGCAGCTTGACAGCCGTATCATGGTTGAGAAAATGCGTGTACTCGTGCAGCAGAATGTAGTGCAGTTCGGCATCTGTGTACGTCTTGTCCGGCAGAATGATGTACCGGCGCAGCACACCTACGCCAAAGGCAGATTCGATATTCGCGGCTGTACGTCCGCGAACTTTGATGGTGCGGCCGGTCTGCCGCCGGATCTCGCTCAGCAGGGAAGCCGTGCGGCAGTCCCATGGCCCGGCTTGTCGCGCAGCGCGGATGGCTTTGCGATACTGCAGCGCGTAACGAATCAGCAGAAAAACTGTGCCGAACAGCCAGATTGCGCACAAAAGCAGTCCGACCGGCAGGTGTGTGACCGGCTCGGGCTTGCGCGTCAGAAAGCTGTAGATACGCGGATACACGACGCTGTCGCTCACAATCACTGCGTGCGGAAACTCGAGCGGCAGCAGCAGGCGCGCGGCGCAGAACAGGTACAGCAGCACCATGGTCAGCATGCCGAAATGCGGCCGGAAGCGTGTGCGCCGCACAAGATAAATCACAATAATCAACAAACTGCTCCATAAAAGTGCAGATATAAAGGAAAATAGGGTTATTTGCATATTATTTATCTTCTTTGTTCTGCAGCGCAGCTTCGTACTGATCGACCATTTTTTCCAGCTCGGCAATCAGCTTTTCTTCCTGCTCGGATTCCTTTGATTTGGCAGGTTTTTTGAACAGCGCCACGGCGATTCGGGCAAACAGTGCCTGGTTCACGCCTTGCTCCTCGAGCATGTTCGCCAGAAATTCGTCCTTGGTGTAGCAGGGGACAAACTGCCGCGACTGATAGCGTCCGTTCTGCAGCAGACCGCTGACCTGCACCATGCCTTTTTTGACAAGCTGACCGAGCAGTTTGTCGATATAATTGGTGTTCCAGCTGGCTTCCGTAATTTTTTCGGCAAGCTGCAGCGTTGTGAGCGGACGGTTTTCCCGCCATAAGGTGTCCATCAGAATTTCCTCGGAGTTGGACAGCTTGAAGCGCTTCATTGGCCTCACCTCTGTTTTGATAATCACCTATAAGGTGTTTGTTATAAGATAAGAATAACCACCTTGAAGGTGGTTGTCAATATCTTGATGGAAATTTGTAGGAATATCTGAAACTGGACATGATAAATTGTGAGAAGTGACAACATATTTTCGGACGACAGGGGGAGAGGCACACCTTTCGGTGTGCCTCATCTCATTTTCCGCAGATATTCTTTTTGCAGGCGCTGACGGGGTACCACGCACATCCGCGACAAATATCCTCCAGCATGGCCGGGGTCATTTGTGTGTCGATTGCACGGATCAGGTCCTGATAAACATACTCGCCCTCGTGCAGATCAAAGTATTCGACCGTCTTTCGGTCAAAACGGGAGACCTTTTCCTGTGCTTCGCACAGGTCGTCGGCGGTGTGGTGCGGGCAGTGCGCGCACAGAGAATCCGAGCCAAAGACAAGCCGGATTCGGGTTCCCGGTACATTTCGCAGAGAATGCACAATCGCACTCATATTTTGCACAAATTCTGTGCTATAGCCCCTGCCGGAGTAGCCTTGTGTGCAAAGCAGATGATGCGGGCGCAGCCGGATCATGCCTTGATCCCCGGGATGCGCTTGCGAACGAGAAAGCCGATCACGGTTGCAAGAACAGCCTTGATGACAGCGGTCGGGATGAACGGCAGCACGCATGCGGTCACGCCTGCGGCGATCGAGCTGTTCATGAGTACGCAGAACATCGCCGTGCCGACAACATAGTTGGCAATCGTGCCGATGATCAGTGCGAGTACATATGCGCCGCGGAATGCATGACGGTGATCGGCGCCCCAGCCGATGATAAACGCCATCAGCGGGAAGGAGATCAGAAAACCGCCGGTAGGACCGATAAACTTGTCAAAACCGCCGGAAAAGTTCGCGAGCACCGGTATGCCGACGGCACCGAGCAGCAGATAAATTACGCTTGAAACCGTGCTCAGTTTGGCGCCGAGAACGACAGCCGCCAGTGTAATCGCAAACGTCTGCATGGTCATGGGTACGCCGCCGGGCATCGGAATGGAAATCTGCGCCATGATCGCGATGACCGCCGCGAACAGTCCGGAATAGCAGATGTCGCGCACGGAAAACGCGCTGCGCTGTGCGGGCTTGCTGGAAATGTCACTCATTGGGAGTTCCTCCTCGTTGTTTTGCTTATTGCATTAAACCACAGATTTACTGCAATGTCAACTGATTTTATAAAAATGGTTTACGGTGTGCGCGAAAAAGAAACAGCTGTTCCGTGCATTTGCACAGAACAGCTGTTTGCTCAGCTCGCAGAGCGCTCCCAGCGGGCAAAAATGCGTTGGAGAATCAGGCAGAACAGCAGCGCAAAGACCACGCCGAACACATTCTGCGCGACACGCAGACCGACCGCGCTTTTGAGTCCGTATGCGCTGGTTGCAATAGCGAGCGCACCGAACGTGTTGAACACAGCCTGCCAGCCGTATTTCGCGGAAAAACCGACACCGATGCCGCCAATCACGCCGATGTAGGCGTAAATCGAGGACGGAAGCAGAAAATACAACACTAAAAAGCAGCAAACACCTGCGATATTTCCGATGATACGCCAGCGAACGCGGTAGCGCATATCGTCCATCGCGGGAAGGATTGCGCTCATGGCGGCAATGCCCGCCCACATCGCACGCGGCATGCCGCTCAGCTCTGCAAGGAAAAGCACGAGCGGAACGCAGATGATCTGGCAAAGCTGCCATTTGGAGCGCGGATGGCGCAGATCGAAAGCAGGAAGGATGTCTCCTGCACAGAGCTCATAGGCATTGCCGCGATGGTTGCCATAGAATACCGCGCAGACCAGAAGCGCACCGGCAGCAAGTCCAAACAGGCGCATTTGATAGGCGTGCCCGCCCACATCGTAACCATACAGCAGCAGATAGCCGAGCACGAGTGTGGACTGATTGAACATTCTCGGCTCGTGGCAGCCGAACAGAATGAGCAGGGCAATCGCAGCAGCATTGATGAACAATCCGCCGACCGGGCCGGCCAGATTGGCTGCATGCGGTCCGACAGCCATAATGCCGAAAAAGCCGGCGAGCAGCAGCGTGGACTGCCCTGTGCGAATGCACAGATGTGCGCTGCGGAATACGAGCAGATACAGCAGTACGACCACGCCGACAATGCTGTTGTCCGCGCCGAAGCCCAGACTGTAAAGTGAAACGAAAACAAAGCAGAATGCGACGGTTATCGCAATTTTGGTCAAGTATACGGCAATATGGTACAGCTTTTCGCGCTGTGACGCACTCTCACGGATGATTTTCTTTGAGCCTGCCTGATTGACCTGTAATTCCTGATAAAATGTCATGAAATTCCTTTCCAATCGGTGAAAATGAGTAACTGTATAACTATATCACCATCGAGAAGGAATTTCAACTGTTTTTTTCAAAATCGAACAACAGGCCGGATATACTTCCAGAAACGTACACAATCGTGCACAAAATAGAACACACGACCGGGTGCGGTATCCAGACAGCAGCCGGCGGCCGCTCGGCTCGTTCACGAACGCCATCTGCTGCTCGGCTTCGGGGGCAAGCTGCCGCAGAAGCGCGCTGACCGTTTCTAAATCCGCTCCGGGAATGCGAGCCTGCTTTTACATAAAATCCCAGTAACCGATGCTCACGTAGTTGCGAATGTATGCGAAACCTGCGACTGCGAATAGTCAAGCAGCCGGGCTGAATACGCGAGTGTCAGCGTTTCGCCCTCATGCGCACGGATACAGCGGTCAATCTCGGCGATCAGCCACAGAACATTGTCATGCCAGTTTTGCATGAAAATCCCTCCTTGTCCCTGCATTATACAGGAAAATGAGCTGTGCCGCTTGATCTGACCTGCAAAAAAAAAGAAAAACCGACGTAAAAACGCCGGTTTTCGATCTTATCCGTTCTTCTTGATGGCATTGATGAGCTGCTCGGCCTGCGGAGCGCCGTGCTTCTTGGCCTGCTCGGCCCAGTAGAGCGCCTCGCGCGCATTATGCGGCGTGCCTTCGCCGCGTGCGTACAGGATGGCGGTGTTCATCATGCACGCTGCGTTGCCGCCCTGAGCGGCCTTGAGAAAATACTGGAAGGCGAAGGCCGCATCCTGCGGAACGCCGGTACCGGTGCTGTACAGCCATGCCAGACGACCCATCGCCAGTACGTTGCCGCGGTTTGCGGCAATCTGGTACCAACGGACAGCCTCGTCCATGTCCTTTTCCAAGCCGCGGTCGCCCGTCTCGATCAGGCTGGCGATCAGTGCCGCAGCCTCCGGATGACCGTATTCAGCGGCCTTGCGGTACCAGGTGAGCGCGGTCTGCTGGTTCTTTTCCGCGCCGAAGCCCTTGTCATGGTAGCACGCCAGATTGAACATAGCAACCGGATCGTTTTGCTCAGCCGCCTTTTTTGTCCATTCAAAGGCATTCTCAGCATTCTTTTCCACGCCCTGTCCGCGCTCATACAGCGAGCCGAGCGCACGCTGCGCCGGTGCGCAGCCGTCCTCCGCAAGAGCCAGCCACTGACCGGCCGCTTCAGCAAAATTGCCTGCCTTATATGCGTCCAGAGCCTGATTGAACGCCTGTTCAACGCTCTGCTGATTTTCCTTGTTCGCTTCCATTGTTTACTCCTCCAGACAGTACCGCCTCCGAAATATGCGGTATGCAGATATCTTATTTTATCACACCGCACGTCGAAAGTCTACGAAAAAGCGAAAGAAATAGCATGGCACAACCGTATCTTGACAAAAATGTGAAATGTGTGTGAATGGACTTGCGCTTTGCGCTGAAAAAACGTAAACTGGAAATAGGATTTCTTAAACCAAGGTATAGATTGTAAAACAACGGCACTCTATCAGATAAAAGGAGAATGTCAAATGGGACTTATCAAAGCAGCAGCAGGCGCGGGCGGCGGTGTGCTGGCTGACCAGTGGAAGGAATATTTTTACTGTGATGCGATAAACGCGGACGTGCTCGCGGTCAAGGGTCACAAAAAGGTCACCAAGCGGTCGAGCAACACCAAGGGTGATGAGGATATCATCACAAGCGGCTCGGTCATCGCGGTGGCGGACGGACAGGCGATGATGATCGTCGATCAGGGCAAGGTCGTGGAAGCCGCGTTCGAGCCGGGCGAGTTCGTCTACGATTCGTCCACCGAGCCGACTATTTTCGCCGGTTCGTTCGGTGACAGCGTGTGCAAAATGTTCGCTAACATGGCCAAGCGCTTCACGTTCGGCGGAGAAGCGCCGCGCACGCAGCGTGTCTACTATTTCAACACCAAGGAACTGACCGGCAACAAGTACGGAACCGCGTCTCCGGTGCCGTTCCGCGTGCTTGACGAGCGGGCGGGCATCGACATGGATATTGGTCTGCGGTGCTTCGGCGAGTACAGCTACAAGATTGTCAATCCCATGCTGTTCTATACCAACGTGTGCGGCAACATGGCAGAGGAATACCGGCGGGAAAATCTGGACAGCCAGCTCAAAAGCGAGCTGCTGACCGCGCTGCAGCCCGCCTTTGCACGCATTGGTGCAAATGGTGTGCGCTACTCGGCGCTGCCCGCGCATACGATGGAAATTGCAGACGCACTCAACGAACAGCTTTCGTCCAAGTGGCGTGAGCTACGCGGCATCGAGATCGTATCATTCGGCGTCAACTCGGTCAAGGCGGACGAGGAGGACGAAAAGACCATCAAGGAAATGCAGCGCGAGGCCGCCTACCGCGACCCGACCCGTGCGGCAGGCTCGCTCGTGCACGCGCAGACCGAGGCGATGAAGTCTGCGGCAGCGAACGCGAACGCCGGTCCGGCGATGGCATTCATGGGCATGAATATGGCCGGTCAGGCAGGCGGCGCCAGCGTGCAGAATCTGTACGCAATGGGTCAGCAGCAGACCCGGCAGGCGCAGACGGCAGGTGAGTGGACGTGCTCGTGCGGACAGACTGGAAACACCGGAAAATTCTGCATGGGCTGCGGCAGACCCAGACCTGAGCAGAGCAGCTGGAAATGCGTTTGCGGTACGGTCAATACCGGAAAATTCTGCTCCGAGTGCGGAAAGCCCCGACCGGAGAATACGACCTGGACGTGCTCGTGCGGCGCAGTGAATCAGGGAAAGTTTTGCTCGGAGTGCGGCAAGGCAAAACCAAATATGTAAAAATGATAGACGATTCAATGCATATCGTAGGGTGAGGGCAACCCGCCCTACGGATTCACTTCAAAAATAAAAAGTGATGGTGAAGAAATGTCAGACAAAGCAACAAACTACCAATGCCCGTCCTGTACGGGACCGCTGCACTACGACGGCGCCGCGGGACGGCTGCAATGCGACTACTGCGGCTCGTCATTTGACCCGGCAGAGATCGAAAAGCTGTACGCCGAAAAGGAACAGCAGGCCGCGTCTCAGCCGGAGACGGGGAGCGACACCGGCGAATGGCAGTCCTCCGCAGATGAGGACTGGGGCACGGACGCGGACAAGATGCGCGTATACAGCTGTCCGTCCTGCGGTGCGCAGCTGATCTGCGAGGAGACCACGGCGGCGACCTCGTGCCCGTACTGCGGCAACCCGACCGTCATTCCCGGGCAGTTCAGCGGCATTCTCAAGCCGGACTACATACTGCCGTTCAAGCTGAGCAAGGAGGATGCGGTTTCCGCGCTCAAGCAGCATTACAAGGGAAAGCTGCTGCTGCCCAAGCTGTTCCGCGATAATAACCATATCGAGGAGCTGCGCGGCATTTATGTGCCGTTCTGGCTGTTCGACGGTGAAGCCGAAGGCAGCGCGAATTACATGGCAACGACCACGCGCGTGTTCCGTCACGGAGACACGGAAATCACCGAGACCAGCTTTTACGAGGTGCAGCGCGCGGGTACGCTGCCGTTCAGCCGTGTTCCGGTGGATGCATCGCGCAAGATGCCGGATGATTATATGGATTCCATCGAGCCGTTTGATTATGCCGGCCTGAAGCCGTTCTCGACCGCCTATCTGCCCGGATTTTTCGCGGATAAGTTCGATGTTTCCATCGAGGAGAGCAGCAGCCGTGCGGACAAGCGCTGTCGGCAGTCGCTGTCGGATGCGCTGCAGGGAACCGCGCGAAACGGCCGTCCGTATACCTCGGTCACGCCGACCGGCGAGGATATTCACCTCAAACGCACCGGTGTGCATTACGCGCTGCTGCCGGTCTGGATGCTGAATACCCGCTGGAACGGCAAGAATTACATGTTTGCGATGAACGGTCAGACCGGACGCATGGTCGGTGACCTGCCGGTGGACAGAAAACGGTTCTGGGGTCTGTTTGCCGCCGTTGCCGCGCCTATGACTGCGGTGCTGACGGCGCTGCTGTATTTTCTGTAAGGAGGCGGCGTAGATGAAAAACAAGAGAAAACTGCGTCTGGCTGCGCTGTTAGCCGTGCTTTTGCTGCTGTTTCCGGCCTTTGCGGTTGAGGACGATATAACGGATGAGAGCGACACCTCGACCACCCAGACGGAGGAAACTGACCAGACCGCACAGCTCGGCGGTACGGATTCGATTGACCCGTCGGCAGACAAGCCGCGAGTGTTCGACTATGAAGAGGTGCTGACGCAGGTCCAGATTGATACGCTCGAGGAAAAGACCAAGGCGATCGCGGAGAAGTATGGCATCGGCGTCGGCATCATCACGATTGACGACTACACGCCGTACGGCGATGGCGTTTATGATGCGGCAGAGCAGCTCTACAACGAGCTTGATCTGGGTGCGAGCGAGGACGGCGACGGCGTGGCGCTGCTTATCAGTCTGGATGACCGCGATTTTGCGACCTATGCGCACGGTGCGAAAGCCGAAGAGATTTTCAGCGATGCGGTCCAGCAGGATTTGGAGTCGTATTTCCTGGATAATTTCGGAAACGATGACTGGTACGGCGGCTTTTCGGACTTCGTTTCCGGCTGTGAGTGGTATCTGCAGCATGTAGCCGAAGGCGGCGAAGCCGGTGTGCCGGTGCATAATGAGGTCGAGATTTCGGACAGTACGCAGGAAGACACAGCGGACGATTCGTTTTCGCTCGGCGGTGCATTCGGCCTGTCGCTGCTCATTTCGTGCGTGGCAGCGCTGATCGTGTGCATGGTGTTCCGTTCGCAGATGAAATCCGTGCGTACGCAGACTACGGCAAATCAGTATGTGGGAAACGGCGGTCTCAAGCTGACGCTCAGCCGCGATATTTACCGTTATACCTCGCAGAAGCGGCGGCAGATTCCACGGAATGACAATAATAACAACCCGACCGGCGGCGGTCACGGCGGAGCCGGATTTTCCGGCAGCGTCAGCCATACCAGCAGCGGCGGACATGGGAGAAGCGGTAAATTCTGAATGGAGAATGAACATAGCTGCATTTTCCGTAAACAAAAAGCAAAAGACAGCCGACAGGCTGTCTTTTTTTATGCAAAAAACGGAGATAATTCCGCAATTTTCGCAATCGTTTTGGATTCCTCCGGGAAGTCCTTCTGCAGCCTTGCGGCACACCGTCTGCAGAAATCCTCATACAACTCGGGATTCTCCCGCATTTGCTGCTTAAAGCCCCAGATATGGGTAAAACAGCCGTTCTGCGCACCGTCGAACAGCGTAGGCAGGTCACTGAGGGCAGCTGTGTGCGCGTGTTTTTTCTCGGCGCACATGGCAAGCAGCCGCTGTTCGGCGAACACCATGTAAGTGAGTGTGTCATCGGCATCCGGTGAGCAGCGCATGAAGCGGATGGCGGTGTCCGTGTAGTACCGTCGGAACTCGTCATTGCCGAAATAGGCGAGCGCGGTATTGAACGGCTGTACCGTCCAGTCAAATGAATCAAGCGGGAAGCCTTCGGTTTTGGCGAATGCCGTTTGATCCGGATAGATGGACGGCATAATGTCCTCGCGGTGGATGGCTGCGGTGTCCGGTCCGTCGAGCAGATTGCTGATGGATTTCCAGCAGATGAAATCTGTATCAAGCATCACACACGGCGATGGCACAGCGGAGAGCGCGTACAGCTTGCCGGCCGCCCAGAAGGCTGTGGCGTTTATGTCCTCGGGCATGGTGTCCAACAGGGGATACACGCCGTCATCCCACAAAAAACAAAGCCCGAGCGATTCATAATAACGCTTGGCAGGTGTGTCACAGATCATGCGGATCGAACCGTTCTCTTTGCGCCACTCGAGCGCGGAAAGCGCGGTCGTGAGCAGTTCAAACGGCTCGATTCGGTATTCCATATGGGGATTGCGGACGAAAAACGGCCTTGTCCAGTTGGAGTGGAACGCCTGCATCAGATCAGCTCCAATCCGTAGCCGCCGACCGGGCACGAGCCGGAACCGAACCGGAACGAACCCGATCCGGAACCGGAATAACTGGTGCGGTAAGAGGTGGTGTACGAGGTCACATACGAGCCGGAGCCGGAGCCGCACGGCACGCAAACGGTCTGTATAACGGTAGTTTCACCGGATGCGGAGACAACGGTTTCCTCACCAGCTGTCGAGGGGACAGCGCCGCCCATGATGGGCACCGGCGGGCGTTCGTCATCGGCCGGATACCAGCCCTCCGGGTAGGGGTCCACCGCGAAAACAGGTGCTGGTGCGGCAGACTGCGGCTGCTCGTCAGTCTCGGGCGCTGCTTCGGGAGCGGGCGCTTGCTCTGCCTTCGGCTGGCAGTGCCGCGCATAGCTCGCTTCGTCGAACACAACGCCGTCGATCTCGCGGTATTTTTTCGGATTCATTGCCAGAATACCGTTCGGTTTGGACATAACACCACACACCTCTCATTCACTAATCATAATTATATATGAAGGGAGCGCAATCCGCAACCGCAAACAAGCAAAATTTTGGCTTTACAATCCGCAGGCGGTTTTCGTATAATAGTAGGGAGAAAACAGATACAGTGTTCCGGTCGGTTTATTATGCCGTACCATGTAAAATATTGTAGGGGTGCGCATTGCGCATCCGTTTTATCCGGTTAGCACAATATCAATTCTGCGGATTGGATTAAACAACTACCGTGAGGCACCCGCCCTACGGTAAAAGTTAGATAAATGTCATTTGTATATAGAATGGGAGAAATTATGGATTTTTTATCGTTAGAGCAGTCGGTCTGGCGCCGATTGCAGCAGGAAACGCGCCCGATCGCGCTGTACGGCATGGGCGACGGCGCGGACAAAATACTTGCACAGTTCGAGCGGCTGGGCATTCGTGCGTCTGCGGTGTTCGCGAGTGATGAATTTGCCCGCGGCAACCTGTTCCACGGGTTCTGCGTGCGCAAGCTGTCGGACACGGTGGCGGAACTTGGCGAGGATATTGTAATCGTGATTGCGTTCGCCAGCCAAAGAGCCGAGGTGCTGCAGCTGATGTATGCGCTCGAGGACAAATACGATGTGGTGGCGCCGGACGTGCCGGTGGTCGAGGGACCGCTGTTCGATGAGGATTTCGTGCGCACGCACCGGGACGAAATGCAGCGCGCGTATGATCTTCTGGCGGATGATTTATCGCGCGAGGTTTTCCTCGATACCGTGCGCTTTAAGCTGTCCGGCAAAATGGAATACCTGCGTCACAGCGAATCCGACAAGGATGAGGTGTTTCATAATCTCCTGCGCCCGACCGCAGAGGAGCACTTCTCCGACCTCGGCGCATACAACGGCGACACCATCCGCGAGCTGCTGCACTACACGGACGGCAAATTTGCGTCCGTTACCGCCCTCGAACCCGATCGCCGCAGCTTCCGCAAGCTGAATGAGTGGGCGAGTGCCAATATCACGGGCGATGTTACGCTCGTGCAGGCAGGCGCGTGGAACGAGGACACGGTCAAATGCTTCACCGATCAGGCAGGCCGTCAGTCCCGCGTAGCGGGGCAGGGCAAAGAGACGCAGATGCGTGCGCTCGACAGCGTGCTGTCCGGCCGCCCGTGCACCTATCTCAAAATGGACGTGGAGGGCGCAGAGCGCGAAGCCATCGCCGGTGCCGAGAAAACCATTCGGCAGTACGCGCCCAAGCTGAACATTGCTGCCTATCACCGCAGTGAGGATTTTTTCCAGCTGCCGCTGCTCATCCATGCGCTGCAGCCGAGTTACCGGCTGTATCTGCGTCACCATCCTTATGTTCCGGCGTGGGATACGAATTTGTACGCAATATAAAAAACAGTGGAAATCCCGGTCGGGCCGTTGTATAATAAAGATAGATTACGGCAGGGTGTGACCTGCCGGAGAATTTATACATGAAGGAGATCATAACAATGGGTTGTTTTTACTGTGATGAGCACCATGAGGGCCGCGAAGCAATCATGTTTAAGGTTGGCGACATGAAGGCAGGTACCCTGTACCTGTTCAAGGATCAGGCACACAAGGGCCGCTGCGCACTGGCGCTTAAGAGCCATAAGAAGGAGCTGTGCGAGTGCGACGAGCAGGAGCGCAACGATTACTGTGCAGATCTGGCTGCTGCTTCCGGCGCTATTAAGAAGCTGTGGGGCTGCACCAAGATCAACCTCGGTTCGTTCGGCGACAGCAATCCGCACCTGCATTTCCACATCGTACCGAAGTACGAGGGCGGCTTTGAGTTCGGCGGCAGCTTTGCCATCACCAATCCGGAGCCGGTTATCCTGAAGGACGAGGAGTACAAGGAAATGATCGAGGCTCTGAAGAAAGAGCTGAACCTCTGATTTTTGTTCCTGATACGAGAACAGCATCGAACTTTACGGTTCGGTGCTGTTTTTTATACCTAGAGTTTAAGATTTGTTGTTTCAGGTA
>NZ_JAQCWA010000038.1:0-2772 GCF_027684505.1 Butyricicoccus sp. AF18-9LB | reverse complement strand
GTTTCTGTATAGGAACTTTCGGACGACTTTGGAACGGCCCACGGTCCGTTCCTGCTTGTCGGCGAAACTGTAGTTTCGCGACAGCCGACGGTTCGGTGCTGTTTTTTTGTCTTATATGATACTTGCGCGCTGCGGGAACGTGCGGTATAATGTACAGTGATTTCGTATTGTATAAACAAAGGAGCAATGCTATGAAACGCTATCTTGCAGCGGCGATGCTGCTGCTTGCGCTGTCCGGCTGCGGCTCAAGCGGCAGCAGTACACAGCTTTATACTACCACCGAGGACTTTTTTGCGATGGACACCTACATGTCGGTCGATGTGTCAAGTGAAAAGAGCGAAAGCGCGGCAGAGGACATGGCGATTAAGATCGAGCAGCGCGTCAACCAGCTGGACGCGGCGCTCTCGCGCACGCAGCAGGCGGGCGATCTCTACAAGCTGAATCACGCGAACGGTCAGCCGACCGAGGTGAGCGATGACACATACACCGCGCTTGAGAAAGCGCTCGAGTACGCCGAGACGACAAACGGTGCGTTTGACCCGACGATGGCGCCGCTGACCGACCTCTGGGGCATCGGCACGGACAACGCGCGTGTGCCCGCGCAGAGCGAGATTGATGAAGCGCTGACGCATGTCGGCTATCAGAACGTCAAGCTGCTCGGCAACAATCAGGTGCAGCTGCTGAACGGCGCACAGGTCGATCTGGGCGGTATCGGCAAGGGCTACGCAGGCGACATCGTGCACGAAATGGTGGAGAGCGACACCTCGGATCAGTGGCACGTTCTGGCGCGGCTGAGCGGCAATGTCGAGATGTACGGCGGCAAAACCGCAGACAGCGGCACGGACAACTGGAATATCGGCATTGCCGATCCGGACGACAACACGGACTCGATTGCGGTGGTGTCGCTGCGTGACGGCTCGGTTGTTACCTCGGGCGATTACGAGCGCTTTTTTGAGCAGGACGGCAAACGCTACCACCACATTTTTGACCCCGCAACAGGGTATCCGGCGGACAGCGGCCTGCGCGGCGTGACCGTCATTGATCCCTGCTCGACCAGGGCGGATGCGCTGACAACGGCGCTGTTCGTCATGGGTCTGGATAAGGGTATGAAATTCTGCGAGGAAAATAAGATTGCAGCGGTGTTCATTACCTCGGACAAGCAGGTGTACACCACATCCAAGACAGAGGACTACGCGTTTGAGTTCCTCGGCGAGAAAAAAGGATACAACTATGCGGAATAAGCTGAAATTCGGTGATTTCGTTATCATCGGCGTGGTTCTGGTGATGGCAGGCGCACTGGCGGCAGCGCTGGCGTTCCACAGCTCCGGTGACAAGCTGTACGCCGAGATCTGGCAGAACGATACGCTCATCGAGCGGGTACAGCTGACCGACGCGACCGACCGCACGATCAAGCTGGACGGCAACACGATTGTGCTCTCGGGCAAAACGGCGAAAATGGCGGACGCAGACTGTCGGGATCAGGTGTGCGTGCGCACCGGTACACTTACCCATGCCGGACAGGCGGCGGTCTGTCTGCCGCACCGCGTGGTGCTCAAGCTGGTCGGCGTGAATGACAGCGGCATCGACGCTGTGGTATCGTAAGGGGTGCAGCACATGAAAAATGCAAAACGATTGACACTCTGCGGCATGCTGGCGGCGGTGGCTGTCGTGCTCTCACTGGTTGAGCGCATGTTCCCGCTGGATGCCATCGTGCCCGTGCCCGGCGTCAAATTAGGGCTGGCGAATGTGGTGACGCTGTTTGCGCTCACGCGGCTGAGCGCGAGAGACGCATTCGCCATCGTGGTAACGCGTGTTGCCATTTCCTCGCTGCTGATGGGCAGCGTGTCGGCGTTCCTGTTCTCGCTGTTCGGCGGTCTGCTGTCGCTCATCGTGATGGGGATCCTGCTCAAAGCCGAAGGCAGATTCTGCTCGCTGTTCGGCGTGAGCGTAGGCGGCGCCGCGGCGCATAATATCGGGCAGATGGCAGCGGCTGTGATCTGGCTGAAAAACTGGGCCGTGATCGCATATCTGCCGTTCCTGCTCGTGATGAGCGTGCCGCTCGGACTGGTGACGGGACTGACCTGCTCGGTCGTGTTACATCACCTCAAAAAAATTGATTTCGGTGCATAAATTTGAAAAAGCAGTCTCATACTAACGGAAACAGATTAGGAGGGACTGCTATGAAAAAGCTGATCGCCCTGCTGGCGGCGCTGACGATGCTGTTCGTCTGCGGCTGCGGCAGCAACAGCAAGGATAACGGCACAGACAACGGCAATGGCACCAACAACGCGGTGGATAACAACACTGTTGATGAGCGGCACGACACCAACACGAATACCGTCGGTGATGATGTTCGCAACGGCGTGGACAATGCAGGCAACGCCGTCGGAGACGCGATGGATGAGGCAGGCAACGCCATCCGCGACGGCGCAGACGCCGTGACCGGAGATAACAATAACGCGGCGAAGCAGCCGAATACGGCGAATGGGACGAATGCTCCGGCGGAGAATCCGTAAAACAGAAACGGCATGGCGTAAGCTGTGCCGTTTCCTTTGTTTTTCTGCACCGATTCACTGGGGCACACGAGTTGCGTTAGCGGGTTCGCCCTGTCCGGGCGGCAGTTTTTTCAGCACCGGCTGAGCGGGGTGCGCGAACTGCGTCAGCGTGTTCGCCCCTAACGGGCGGGGGGAGGCTGAACCTCAGTGGGGGGATTCGCCGTCTGCGGACGGCAGGGACGTTGCGGCGCCCGCCGCGGGGGCAAAAAGGAAGGGA
>NZ_JAQCWA010000037.1:3400-17380 GCF_027684505.1 Butyricicoccus sp. AF18-9LB | reverse complement strand
TCCGCAGACGGCGAATCCCCCCGCTGAGGTTCAGCGAAAAAACTGCCGCCCGGAAAGGGCGAACACGCTAACGCAGTTCGAGTACCCCGCTCAGCCGGTGCAGAGAAAGGAGCCGCCCCGTTAGGGACGAACACGCCTGCGGCAGTTCGAGTACACCGCTCAGCCGGTGCAGAGAAAGGAGCCGCCCCATCAGGGCGAACACGCCTGCGGCAGTTCGAGTGCCCCGCTCAGCCGGTGCCGAATAGAGAAAAAACCGATTTTTAACCGAAAAAATCTGCGGAAACCCGCTCGGACTGATTGCGCATCCCATCTACATTTGTTATAATAAACAGTAAAGCAAAAACCAAAACGGCATGGCAGGACAAACCGGAGCCTGCTCCCGGTGCCGGACCTTCGATGCGCCGCCGCATGACGCGGCAGGAATTCCGAGGGTATACTACTTAAACTTTTTTATATAGATTTTTGGAGGATTAAACGCCTTATGGAACATATTAAGGATTGCATCGCGGCATTGCGAGAGGCCGCACCTGAAATAGATATTGCAGAAAATGAACTCATGCGCCGCCATACCACGTTTGCCATCGGCGGACCGGCCGACCTGTTCGTGCAGCCGAAGACCCGCAGGGAACTGACCGCGGCACTTGCCGTACTGCGCGAGCGCAATATTCCGTTCCTGCTGCTCGGCAACGGCTCCAACATGCTGGTGGCCGATGCGGGCATCCGCGGTGCGGTTGTCTGCACATCCGAGCTGGATGAAGTCCGCGTAAACGAGGATAACACCGTCTCTGCCGAGGCGGGCGCGCTGCTCAGCCGCATTGCCCGCCGCGCACAGCGTTCCGGTCTGACCGGAGCCGAGTTTGCAGGCGGCATTCCGGGCAGTCTGGGCGGCGCGGTTTACATGAATGCGGGTGCGTATGACGGCACGATGGCCGGCATTGTGCAGGAGACTGAATTTGTAGACGGCGAAGGCAATATCTGCACCCTCAAGGGCGATGAGCACGGCTTTGACTACCGTACCAGCGTGTTCCGCAAGCATCCGGACTGGACAGTGCTCCGTTCGACCATGCAGCTGCAGAACGGCGATTCGGCGGCGATTCTGGATAAGATGAACGATTTCGCGCAGCGCAGACGCGACAAACAGCCGCTCAACTTCCCGTCGGCAGGCTCGACATTTAAGCGTCCCGTGGGACACTTTGCGGGCCAGCTTATCGAGCAGGCCGGTCTCAAGGGCACGAGCGTCGGCGCGGCACAGGTTTCGGAAAAGCACGCGGGATTTCTTATCAACCGCGGCGGTGCAACATGCGATGACATGCTGCGCCTGATCGAACTGGTGCAGAACAGGGTGCGCGAGCAGTTCGGCGTGGAGCTGGAGTGCGAGGTGCGCATCGTAAAATAATCAGCAGCGCCGCTCGGCGGCGTTATCACAGCAGAAACACAGGGCAGGGGGAAAGGTAACATGTATTTTTTGATCATTTCCGGTATGTCGGGCGCAGGCAAGAGCCGCGCGGTCGCCACGCTTGAGGACTTAGGCTATTACTGCGTCGATAATCTGCCGATCTCCCTCATACCGCGCTTCGCGGAGATCTGTCTGGCGGCAACCGAACGCTATGAACGTGTGGCGCTCGTCACCGATGTGCGTGCAGGCGGCGATTTCCAGCAGCTGTTTGATTCGCTGGATTCGATCAAGAGCATGGGCTGCGATTACCGCATCCTGTTCCTCAACACGGACACGCCGACGCTCATCCGCCGCTACAAGGAGACGCGCCGCAAGCATCCGCTGATGGAAAAGGGCATGTCCATGACAGCCGCCATCGAAAAGGAACGCGAAATGCTGTCCGGTCTGCGCGACCGTGCCGACTTTGTGGTGGACACCACCGGACTGTCTGCCGCCGGTCTGCGCGAGCGTCTGCTGACGCTGTTTTCCGGCACCGAGAGCGGAGAGGTGTTCGAGGTCATCGTGCAGTCGTTTGGCTTCAAGTACGGTATTCCGCCCGAGAGCGACCTTGTGTTCGATGTGCGTTTCTTGCCCAATCCCTATTACGAAATGAGCCTGCGCGAGCGCAACGGCACCGATCCGGAGGTGCGCGATTATGTGTTCCGCGGCGGTACGGCGGATGTGCTGATGCGCTACCTGACGGGCATGATCGACTTTCTGCTGCCGCGCTATATCGCGGAAGGCAAGGCGAATCTGATCATCAGCATCGGCTGCACCGGCGGCAAGCACCGCTCGGTCGCTATCACCGAGGCGCTGAGCGAACACCTGCGCAGGAAGGAATACGGTGTAGTAACCATGCACCGCGATTACCAGAGATAAACCCGCTTCGTTCCGGACAGGCGAAGCGTGCTGTACAGAACGGAGAGAATATATGTCTTTTTCAACCGAGGTCAAAAACGAGCTGTGCCGGGTATCCATGCAGCGCGCCTGCTGCACGCGTGCCGAGGTTTACGGCGCACTGCTCCATGCCTCGGTTTTTTCGCACAAGGAGATACGGCTGTCGGCGGAGAACATGACCGTTGTCCGTCGCCTGCAGGCGCTGCTGCAGCGCGCGTTTTTTGTCGAGTGCGAGCCGCAGAAGGCAGGCCGCAAGCAGCAGCTTGTGCTCACCGAACCGGCGCAGATCGGACGCGTGTTTGATGCGCTCGGCTACGACTGCAAGAGCCATATCACCTATCATATCAACCGTAATCTGCTCGAGGAGGACTGCTGCATTGCGTCCTTTCTGCGCGGCGCCTTCCTTATGGGCGGCACGGTCGCGGGACCGGACAAGAAAAGCCATCTCGAGCTGAAAACCACCCACCAGAGTCTGTCGGGTGAGGAGACAAGCCTGATGCTTGATTTAGGTTTATCGCCCAAGCAGGCACGGCGCAGTAGCGCGTATCTGCTGTACTTCAAGGACGGCGCAAGCGCGGAGGATTTCCTCACGCGCATCGGTGCGCCGCACGCGGCGATGGAGCTGATGCAGGCGAAGGTGGAGAAGAATCTGCGCAACACGATCAACCGGCAGGTCAACTGTGAGACTGCAAACATGATGAAGGCCGCCGATGCATCGGCACGGCAGATCGCGGCGATTCAGGCGCTGATCGACAGCCGGGGGGAGGACGCATTTCCGGGCAACCTGTGGGAGACCGTGCGCCTGCGTCTGGAATACCCGACGGACAGCCTGTCCGAGCTGGCGCAGCGGTTCGACCCGCCCATCTCCAAACCGGGACTGAGCCACCGCCTGAAAAAGATTATCGAGCTTGCGGAAAAGGAGGACTAAATTGGTACCATTTGCACATCTGCATGTCCACAGCGAATACAGCCTGCTGGACGGCGCCTGCCGTATCGAAAAGCTGGTGGACCGTGTGGCAGAGCTGGGGCAGACCTCTTGCGCGCTGACCGACCATGGCGTCATGTACGGCGTGATCGACTTTTACCGCGCCTGCAAGGCGAAGGGTATCCATCCGGTCATCGGCTGCGAGGTGTATCTGGCGCCGCATTCGCGCTTTGACCGCAGCTACATCAACGGCGAGTGGCACACGCACCTCATCCTGCTGTGCGAGAACATGACCGGCTACCGCAACCTCATCCACATGGTGTCGTGCGGTTTCTCGGAGGGCTTTTACATGAAGCCGCGTATCGACATGGAGCTGCTGCGCGCGCACAGCGAGGGACTCATCTGTTTGTCTGCCTGTCTGGCGGGCGCGATCCCGCGTGCGCTGGCGGATGGTGATATGGACGGCGCGTATGACCTCTGCGAGCAGTTCCTCGATATTTTTGACCGGAAGCATTTCTATCTTGAGATTCAGGACCACGGCATTCCGCTACAGCAGAAAGTCAATGAGGGTCTGTACCAGCTTTCCAGAGAGCTGAATATCGGTCTGGTGGCAACGAACGACGCGCATTATCTGACTAAGGCGGATGCGCGCATTCAGGACGTGCTCATGTCCATCCAGATGGGCAAGACCGTGGATGACCCGACCCGCATGAAGTTCGAGACACAGGAGTTCTACATCAAGGACGCGGACGAAATGGCGGCGCTGTTCCCGGAGCACCCGGAGGCACTCGCCAACACGGTAAAGATTGCGGAACGCTGTCAGGTCGAGTTCGAGTTTGGCAAGTACCACCTGCCGGAATTCGATGTGCCGGACGGCTACACCTCGCTCGAATATCTGCAGAAGCTGTGCGATGAAGGCTTCGCAAGACGCTATCCGAACGACGACGGCACCGTGCGCAAGCGTCTGCAGTACGAGATCGACATGATCGCCAAGATGGGCTTTGTCGATTACTTCCTCATCGTGTCCGACTTTATCGGCTACGCGAAAAGTCAGGGCATTCCGGTCGGACCCGGACGCGGCTCGGCAGCAGGCTCGATCGTATCGTACTGTCTCGCTATCACTGACCTTGACCCGATTCACTACTCGCTGTACTTCGAGCGATTTTTGAATCCGGAGCGTGTCTCCATGCCGGATATCGACGTGGACTTCTGCTATGTTCGCCGTCCGGAGGTCATCGAGTACGTTACCCGCAAGTATGGCAAGGACCGCGTGGCGCAGATTGTCACGTTCGGCACGATGGCTGCCCGCGGTGCCATCCGCGATGTCGGCCGTGCGCTCAACATTCCGTACAACGATGTTGACGCGGTTGCCAAGCAGGTGCCGAACGAGCTGCACATTACGATCGACAAGGCGCTGACCATCAACGCGGAGCTGAAAAAGATGTACGACGAGCAGCCGCAGGTCAAAGAGCTTATTGATACGGCGCGTGCGCTCGAGGGCATGCCGCGCAACGCATCGACGCATGCGGCAGGCGTGGTTATCACCAAGGACCCCGTGGACACCTACGTTCCGCTGTCGCGCAACGGCGACCAGATGGTAACGCAGTTTACGATGGTGACCATCGAGGAACTGGGTCTGCTCAAGATGGACTTCCTCGGCCTGCGCAACCTGACCGTTATCGCGGACGCAGAAAAGCTGATTCGCCGTCACACGCCGGATTTTTCCATCGAGAACGTGGATATGAGCGACCCCGCGACCTATGAAATGCTCGGCAAGGGCTCGACCATGGGCGTGTTCCAGCTGGAAAGCGCGGGCATTACCAACGTCGTTACCGGTCTGCGGCCGCAGTCTATCGAGGATATTACCGCAGTCGTTGCGCTGTACCGGCCCGGTCCGATGCAGTCCATTCCGCGCTACATCGAGTGCCGTCATCATCCGGAAAAGGTAACGTACAAGCATCCGCTGCTCGAGCCGATTTTAAGCGTCACCTACGGCTGTATGATCTATCAGGAACAGGTTATGCAGGTGTTCCAGAGCCTTGCGGGTTACTCGCTCGGCAAGGCAGATATGGTGCGCCGCGCCATGAGTAAAAAGAAGATGAAGGAGCTGGAAAAGGAGCGCGTCAACTTCATCTACGGCAATGAGGAGCTGGGCATTGACGGCGCCATCAAGCGCGGCGTGCCCGAAGCTGTTGCGGCAAGTCTGTTTGACGAGATCATGGATTTCGCAAACTACGCGTTCAACAAGGCACATGCCGTATGCTACGCAGTCGTATCGTTCCGCACGGCGTACCTCAAGTGCCATTACCCGCGCGAGTATCTGGCGGCGCTGCTGACGAGCGTTCTGGATGTTTCGGATAAGATCTCCGAGTATATTCAGGCGGCGCGTGATATGGGCATCGCGGTGCTCCCGCCGGACGTAAACGAGTCTTACGATGAGTTTTCGGTTGCGGGCGAGAATATCCGTTTCGGCCTTGCTGCGGTCAAGGGTGTGGGACGCTCGTTTATGAAGCAGCTTGTCGAGGAGCGAGAGGCGAACGGCCTGTTTACCTCGTTCCAGGATTTCTGTGAGCGCATGTACGACCGCGAACTCAATCGCAGAGCCCTTGAAAGTCTCATCAAGGCAGGCTCGTTCGATTCCATGCACTACTACCGCAGTCAGCTTTTGAAAATCGTCAATCCCGTGGTAGATGCCATTGCCCAGAACCGCAAGAAGAACATCGAGGGGCAGATGGACCTGTTCGGCATGGGCAACGACGAGGTGCGCGACACGCAGATTGCGATGCCGAACATTCCGGAAGTACCCAAGCGGGAACTGCTGGCGATGGAGAAGGAGACCACCGGTCTGTACCTCTCCGGTCACCCGATGGACGAGTACCGCAGCCTGACGCAGAAGGCGCAGGCGGCCTCCGTCAAGCAGATCATCGACGACCTGACGGGCGAGAGCAGCCAGCCGGTCTACAAGGACGGCATGACCGTCCGGCTTGCTTGTGTTATCACGGCGGTGCGTCTGAAATCGACCAAGAACGGCTCGATGATGGCATATGTCACCGCAGAGGACGACACGGCGGCGATTGAACTTGTCGTGTTCCCGCGTTCGCTGCAGCAGTGCGGCGCATATCTCACCGAGGACAGCGCAGTCCTGCTCACCGGTAAGATCGACGCCCGAGAGGACGAGGCGCCCAAGGTGCTGCTGAACGAGGCGCAGCCGCTCACTGAGAGTGCGGTGGAGAGCCTGCAGCAGCCGAAAAAGGGCACGCAGAAATCGGTCTACACCGATGCGCAGGCGGCGAAGCTGGCGCCGCAAAAGCTGTTTTTGCGTATTTCCAGTCTGCAGGGCGATGAATGGACGCAGATTAAAGAGGTTTTGCGCACGCAGCCCGGCGATACGCCGGTCTATCTCTACCCGATGGACACGAAGAAAAAGACGCTCGCTGCCCGCCGGTACTGGTGCAAACCGGATATTGCATTTTTAACAAGATTACGCTTTCTCTTGCGCGAGGAAGATGTTATAATACAATAGGAGACTGTGTTTATCCGTAGGGAGAGAGACGGTTTCCGCAGAGGGAAACAAAACTGCAATACAGAGGTCAGTGCGGCATCGACTGTGCCGCTAAGAAAGAAAACAGACCCGACAACAGGGAGGCTTTATCATGGATAAACAAATTCGCAGAATCGGCGTACTTACCAGCGGCGGCGACGCACCCGGCATGAACGCACTTATCCGCTCGGTAGTCCGCAGCGCAAGCGCACACGATATTTCCGTTCTTGGCATTCGCCGCGGCTACAGCGGTCTCATCAACGGTGACATCATCGAGATGGGTGCCCGCAGTGTAGACGGCATTATCCGCAAGGGCGGCACCATGCTGTACACCGCACGCTGCAAGGAAATGCTGACCGAGGAAGGTCTGCAGAAGGCGGCTGACACCTGCCGTTACCTCGGTATTGACGGCCTGATCTGCTGCGGCGGTGACGGTACATTCCGCGGTGCACAGGCGCTTTCCCGCAAGGGAGTTCCGTGCATCGGCGTTCCGGGTACCATTGATAATGATATCGGCTGCTCGGATTACACCATCGGTTTTGACACCGCCTGCAATACCGCGATCGAGTGCATCGATAAGCTGCGCGACACCATGCAGTCCCACGAGCGCTGCTCTGTTGTAGAGGTTATGGGCCGCCGTGCAGGTCATCTGGCACTGCAGGTTGGCTGTGCAGTCGGCGCGACCGCAATCTGCCTGCCCGAGCGTCAGCTGGATTTCGACACCGAGATCGTAGAGAAAATGCGTATCGGCCGCATCAAGGGCCGCAACCACCATATCATCATCGTAGCCGAGGGCTATGGCTCCGCACAGGACGTTGCAGACCAGATTCACGAGGCTACCGGCATCGATACCCGTGTTACCATCCTCGGCCATATCCAGCGCGGCGGCTCTCCGTCTGCTATGGATCGTGTTATGGCGACTCGCATGGGTTATGCTGCGGTTCGTGCTCTGATGGAGGGCAAGACCAACCGCGTTGTTGTTTCGGATAACAGCATTGTTACCGATATCGACATTGAGGAAGGTCTGGCACAGAGCAAGGATCTGAACCAGTGTCTGTTCGAGGCACAGCAGACGGTTGCCATCTAACATGGCGCAGACTGTTCTCATCACCGGAGGCTCGCGCGGTATCGGTGCCGCCTGTGTGCGTGTGTTTGCCGAAAACGGATGGAATACCGCGTTTACTTACAGCAAAAGCAGGGAAGCGGCGGACAGGCTCGCTGGGGAGACCGGCGCACTTGCACTTTCAGCCGATCAGCAGGATACGGCGGCAGTGGAACTCGCGGTCGCGGAAGTGAAGGCGCGGTTCGGCACGATAGATGCTGTGGTCTGCAACGCAGGCATTGCCGAACAGAAGCTGTTCCAAAATATCACGGACGCGGACTGGATGCACATGTTGGATGTCAATCTCATGGGTACGGTGCGCACGATTCGCGCCGTGCTGCCCGAAATGCTGCACAACCACAAGGGAAGCATCGTCACGGTGTCGTCCATGTGGGGGGAGTGCGGCGCGTCCTGTGAGAGCCATTATTCCGCGAGCAAGGCTGCGATTATCGGCCTGAGCAAGTCGCTCGCGCAGGAGCTTGGCCCGAGCAATATCCGGGTCAACTGCATTGCACCGGGCGTGATCGACACCGACATGAACGCCATGCACAGTGCGGATACCATGCAGGAGCTTGCCGATCAGACACCGCTCGGAAGAGTCGGCGCGGCAGCCGAGGTCGCGGACAGTATTCTGTATCTGTGCTCGGATAAGTCGTCTTTCATTACCGGACAGGTGCTCGGTGTGACTGGCGGTTTCTAATAAAATAAGCGCAAAGCGAGAGGTAAAACCTCTCGCTTTTTTTCGTTAATACGGTTCAAAGTCAAAATAACTGAGCAGACCGTTATAAATGCCCTGTGCAAACCCGAACGGATCGTTTTCCAGCTTCATCGCATCGGAAGCATTGGTCAGGTATGCCAGCTCGACCAGAATCGAAGGCATCTGTGTCCGCCGCAGGACATACAGGCTTGGACGGATGCGCACGCCGTTATCGCGTGTGCCGACACGCGCAACAATGCCGGCGAGCACATGCTGCGCCAGCCAGTACGCCTGCGTATTTTCCTGATAAACATACACCTCAGTGCCGTTGACGGCGGGATTTACGTTCGCGTTGCAGTGGATGCTGATGAAGTAATCCGCAGGCCACTCATTCGCCAGCCGCACGCGCTCGGCCAGACTGGTGGCGTTGCTTGTGCCGAGGATTTCCTCGGGTGTGCTGCGGCTCAGCCGCACCTCAAACCGCGGGTCGGCCCGCAGAAGATCAGCCAGATACACGCCGACAGCGTAGGTCACATCCTGTTCGAGCAGACCGCCGCCTTCCGCGCCGGTGTTCGGACCGGACGGATTGTGTCCCTGATCGACAAAAATCTTGATCGCCAAAGTATCACCTCCTCGTGTCAGCCTATGCGGCAGCGCGGCAGAACGTCCGTGCTTGACGGTCAGCACACGCCGTGCTATTCTGTAAGAAAAGAGAGGTGGGATCAATATGAAATTATATATCAAACAAAAGGTGTTCTCATGGGTGGATCGGTTTACCGTGTTTGATGAAACCGGCGCGGACAAATACCATGTCGAAGGGGAGTTTTTCTCGTGGGGCAAGAAGCTGTATGTCACCGACTTGACCGGACACGAGACCGCGTTTATCCAGCAGAAGGTGTTCAGTATGATGCCGCGGTTCTTCGTGTACATCGACGGCGTGGAACGCGCGGAAATCGTCAAGCGGCTTACATTTTTCTACGAAAAATACGAAATCGAGGGTCTCGACTGGACAATCGAGGGTGATTTCTGGGCGCATGAGTACCGCATCACGCAGAACGGACGCGAGATCGTGTCCATCTCCAAGGAGTGGTTCACCTGGGGTGATTGCTACCAGCTGGACATTGCCGATTCCGCAGACGAAACACTTGCGCTGGCGGTCGTCCTCGCAATCGACGCAGTGCACGCGCAGGCGAACGCGGCAGCGGCTTCGACTTGAAAGGAAACGATATGATTGAGATAAACCAGGACTTCGCGGACGGCGTACTGCATTCGCGCAATCCGGAGACAAATAAAAACGACTACGGCCGCATTCTGTGCGTGTGCGGCTCGGCAGGATATACAGGTGCGGCATATTTTTCGGCACAGGGCGCGGTCCGCATGGGAAGCGGCGTTGTGACGCTGGCAGTTCCGCAGGGTGCGTGGCCGGTGCTGGCGGTCAAGCTGAATGAGCCGGTCGTGCGGTCCATGCCGCAGGATGAAAACGGATTGTTTTCCATGGACGCACTGCCGAAGCTGCTTGCGCTTGCCGAAAAGGCGGACGCGCTGCTCATCGGGTGCGGACTCGGCCGTTCGGATACTCTGACCGAAATCGTGCGTACCCTGCTTGAAAAGGTCAAATGCCAGATTGTGCTCGATGCGGACGGCATAAATTCGATTACCGGGCATAAGGATATATTGCGGCGAACGGCAAAGCCGGTCGTGCTCACGCCGCACGCGGGCGAGTTCGCACGGCTCAGCGGCAAGCCGGACGCGACCGCTGCGGACGCAGCACAGTTCGCGCAGGACGATCGGTGCATTGTGCTCTATAAGGGACACCGCACCCGCATTTTCACGCCGGACGGCGGCTGTTATCGCAATACCTCGGGCAATCCCGGCATGGCGAAAGGCGGCAGCGGGGATGTTCTGGCGGGCATGCTGGTTTCGCTGTGCGGACAGGGCATTGACGCGGTTCCGGCAGCCTGTACGGCGGCGTGGCTGCACGGCAGAGCCGGAGATCTGGCTGCGAACGCGCTGAGCGAATACGGCATGACGCCGAGCGATATGCTGACGCAGCTGCCGATTCTGCTGAAACGCTATAACTCGAAAACATGGTGATAAACCGGTCAAAGGAGTGGTAATCTGAACAGGCTGCTGTGTGGTTTGGCGGCGCTTGTTCTGCTCTGCGGCTGCGGCCGCTCGGCGGAAATGAGTGCCGAGGATGTGCGTGCGCATTTCGCATCGCTGGACAGCTGTACGGCGCATTTGAAAATAATCTCGGATTTGGACGAATCTGTACTGGAATTTGAAAGCGACTATGTCTATAATAGAGAGGACAGCGATTCCTTCACGCTGACCGCACCGGAGTCGGTCGCCGGTATCGGCGGGCGCATCTCAGGTGAGGAGAACGGCGCGTTCACGCTGCAGTACAATGAGCTGCAGCTGGATGATATTGCTCCTCGGCATACCGGACTGACACCGGCAGACGCGTGGTTCTGCCTGCTGAACGATCTGCGGTATGCTGTGCCTGTGCAGGTGTGGAGCGAGCGCACGAACGGCGAGAGCCTGCTCGTGCTGCGCTATGAAAATGCAGACGACAGCGTGGAAAAGCAGGTGTGGCTGCGGCAGAGCAATCTGCAGCCGGTCTATGCCGAGCTGTATGCGGACGGTGCGCGCGTGCTGACCATACAGGTGGAATCCTGTCAGTAAATCAGGAGCCAAACGGTTCTGTTGGAGTGACGAAAACAATGGAAGTAAATCAACACCGCACTTGGGCGGAGATCGACCTCGGTGCGATCGAGCATAATTATCGCGTGATCTGCGAGCAGGCGCAGGCGCCGGTCCTGTGTGTCGTTAAGGCGGACGCATACGGTCACGGTGCCGTGCAGGTGGCTAAGCGGCTGGAGAAGATGGACGCACCGTATTTTGCGGTAGCGACCATTCCGGAGGGTGTGGAGCTGCGAGAAGCAGGCATCGAAACGCCCATCCTCATCCTTGGCTATGTGGACGAGAAGGATATGGACACGGCGGTACAGTACGGCATCACCGTGCCGGTGTACGACCGCGAGACCGCAGAACTCATCAGCGCGGCAGCAGAGCGCACCGGCAAGCCGGTCACCGTACACTACAAGCTGGATACCGGCATGACACGCCTCGGCTTTCCGTCGTGGGAGTGTGAGCAGACCGTGCAGGATATCCTTGCGTGCTCCAAGCTGCCGGGCCTGATCAGCGAAGGCATTTTCACGCATTTTGCGGTTGCCGACGTGCCCTCGGGCGAGGAATACACCGAGCTGCAGTACAAGCGCTTCTCGGACGTGTGCGAGGGTCTGCAAGCGGCCGGTCTTGACCTGCCGCTGCGCCACTGTGCGAACAGCGGTGCTATCCAGACCTACGAGAAGATGCACTGCACGATGACCCGCGCGGGCATTATCCTGTACGGCTATCGCCCGGATGCCTCCGTGCCGCCGGTGCTCGATCTGAGACCCGCCATGACCGTCAAGGCGCGTGTGGTGCAGGTGCGCGATATTCCGGCGAATACGACCATCAGCTATGGCCGCACCTTCGAGACGGCAGAGCCGACCCATATGGCGGTTATCTCAATGGGATACGCGGACGGCTATCTGCGTACCGGCTCGGGCAAGGCGCAGGTGCTGCTCGGCGGCGTGAAAGCGCCCGTGCTCGGCCGCATCTGCATGGATATGTGCATGGTGCGTATTCCGGAGGGCGTAGACGTACATCGCGGTGACGAAGTGACCGTGTTCGGCCCGGAAGGCTGGACGGCAGAGGACGCAGCAGACGCGGCAGGCACCATCTCGTACGAGGTGCTGTGTGCCATCAGCCGGCGCGTGCCGCGCTTCTATCGGTAATTTACTGACATTGCGTGCATAAGATGAAGCGGAGGAGATTTTTCTCTCTCCGCTTTTCTGCATTATACAGTTATAATTTTGTGTGACACGGGGAAAATAGGTTTGCGGGAAAACCATCAGGCAGCACCGTAAATCTATTTCATCGGAGTGTGAACCAAAGTGGATAGCAACATCAAACGCGGAGATATTTACTATGCCGATCTCAGTCCGGTGGTTGGCAGTGAGCAGGGCGGCATTCGACCGGTGCTGATCGTGCAGAACAACGTCGGCAATCGGTACAGTCCGACCGTGATCGCCGCCGCTATTACATCGCAGATCAACAAGGCGAAAATGCCGACGCATATCACGGTCGGTGCGCCGAACTACGGAATGACCAAGGATTCTATCATCCTCACCGAGCAGATCCGCACGCTGGACAAACGCCGCCTGCGCGAGAAAATGGGATCGCTTGACGAAAAAGCCATGCGGCACGTCGATGAAGCACTGGCGGTCAGTTTCGGACTCGGCTCGGTGCAGGGGTAAGCCGTATAACGGCGGGAGAAAGCGCATATCCTTTTATGGGGTATGCGCTTTTTGCGTATAGACTGGGATTTGCCGTCTACGGACGTCTTTTCTGCGTCAGACAGCGCGTGCCACACTGCAATCGCAGGCGTAATCTTTGGGCGGCATAGCCGTGCCGCCCTCTGCGTAGGCTTTCCGATATGTGTAGCAGTACGCTGTCTGCGAACTGCGAATATTTCGTGAAAGAAACGCTGTGGTAACCCGACTGCCGTTCCTCCTTTTCGGAGCGGTCACATATAGGAAATCTGCGCCAGACTCTCTAAGGGAAAAGGGGAGATTCATAAGAGGGTACGTACTCATTAAATCCGCGCACGGCGCGGGAACAAGGTTTAGTGGCCTACGGGCAAAACCGCAGGTTGTCTACCCTCTTATGCGCCCCGCCGCGAAGATGAGTTTCGCTCGCTTCGTTTAACAAATTATAACTTGCAGAAAGGAGAACCGTCCATGCGCGCAGACGTATTCTGTAACGACAACCCAATCGGCACGATCGACTGGACCCCGGACAAGAGCGGCGTGCAGGTCAATCTCGACTGCGCTGTCTGCGGAGACGAACTGCTGCGCTGCTATACGGTCGTGAACGGAAACATCCTGCGGGTCGGTCTGCCTGCACCGGAGCATGGCCGTCTGCGCCTGCGCCGGCATCTCTCGCGGCAAATGCTGCATGAGACTGGCTGCGAGGGCGAACCCGAACGGTTCTACCTCGCGTCTGCGCCGGAGACTTTGCCGCAGAGCAATGCGCCGCCCGAGCCGCCGCTTGTCACCGGAGATGCGGTTCTGGACGCGCTTCTATCCAACGAAAGCGTGCAGATTCAGCCGACCGAGACCGGACTGCGTCTGCAATGCCCATTCGACCCGAAAAAGCCGTTCGCGCTGGCACCGGCGTTTGTACTTTGCCACACAGAAGGAAACACGGCAGTTCTGGAATGGAAAAAGGACGCAGCCGATGCGGCTGCGTCCTCTGAAAAAGCGTAACTTTAGGT